>JAZNLL010000108.1:0-8059 GCA_045579045.1 Candidatus Avilachnospira sp. | reverse complement strand
CTACACCGGCTTCATCGAAGGCGCCCGCAGCGGTTCTGTTGCAGCAGGTACCGGCCTGAACGCTGAGTGTGATGCTATCGCAGCCTGCGTCATCGGCGGTGTTTCCTTCGTTGGTGGTACCGGTAAGATCAGCGGCATCATCTTGGGTGTCGTGGTTTTGCGTCTGATCTTTGTTGCGCTGACCATGCTGGGTGTTGACTCCTCCAGCCTGTACATCATCAAGGGCGCTATTATCCTCTGCGCTTGCTCTTTGGATATGCGTAAGTATCTGGTTAAGAAGTAATGGACGAGATCCGACAAACTTCCAATCCGGAAAACGAAGAATCCCGGAAACTGAAGGGCCTTTACAAGGGTGTCAATGTTTCGGTTAAAACACTCAATATCATCATTATTGCCTGTGTTTTGCTGATTATTGTTCTTGTGGCTATGGATCTGCAGGATCCCGGACTCACCGTGTCGTTTGACTCCCTTGGGGGCAGCGATGTTGCATCCCAACAGCAAATGTACGGGGAGCTGCTGCAGCTGCCGGATCCACCTTCCCGGGAAGGCTATACCTTTACCGGCTGGTATAAAGATTATGCCTGCTTTGAGCCCTGGAATGATACCACGGATACCATTCAGTCAGATATGACACTCTATGCAGGATGGCAGAAATTGCAATAACCTGTACCGTTACAGAACCGCCTGCACCCACAGGCGGTTCATTTTTCGTACCCCGATTTGAGGTCACGAAAAAAAGATACCTACCTTTGAAAATGGATGACTGAGGGGAACTGAACTAAATACCCCACCGTTTTGGGCAGTTTTTTCGAGAATTATCTCGAGAGAACTGCCCTTTTTTATGCCCAAATTATGAACTTTTTGTAACAATGCAGGACAAGAGAAAAGGATGAGATACCAATGTCTACTGCAATTCTAATGTGCGCGCTATTTTTTGCGAAAGTTTTAGATAACGAGCTGAGTACAACGAAAACCATTTTAGTCCAAAGAAACCACTGCATCCTCGCCGGTATCGCGCTAAAGGGGTGCCCTCACTCATTCTCTCCGCAATCTTCTCCGAACTTCCCGATACTGTTCCGGAAGTTCTTCCAAAGCCATATTTCGAGGTGCAGCGGTGGTACCTGCATCTCTGGCGGTTTCGTAGTACCACCGCTTAAAGTCCAGCGTTTCCAGAGTCTGCTGAAGCTCTTCCATCTGCTTGCGAACAGCTTCCTGCTGACGGATGATCAACTCCAGCCGCTGCGCAATGGTCTCATCCCCCTGCATGGACATATGGATGAATTCCCGAATGTCTTTCAGCGGCATACCGGTTTTTTTAAGGCATTCGATAACCTGCAGCCATTCATAATCCGCATCCTTAAACACACGGATACCGTTGCTGGAGCGCTCCACGAAAGGCAGCAAGCCTTCCTGATCATAGTATCGAAGCGTGGACGGCGCAACACCAAGCAGCTTCGCCATCTCGCCGACAGTGTATAACATAAAAATCCCCCTTGACTTCAAGTTGACTTTAAGGTGTAAAATCTCCTTAAAGCATAGCAGAGGGACCTTCCCATGTCAAATAAAGAAAATACAGTTCCGAAAGGATGACAGAGCATGAAATACATTAGTTTCTGTTAGTAGAAACTAGGAGTTTTTTGTAGTGTGGCTTGCAAAATTTGAGTAAAAGAAACTGACTTGCTATAACAAAGAAAAGCAGCACTACGACATGATCTTATCTAATTTTATTGCCTTTCTCTGTTTTCTCCTACCGGGGAGGAAAGCGGCTGCGAGTCGAATTTAGGCTGAGAATTTCTTTTTTAGATTTCTGCGCAGAGTTTGGGGAATTGGGGAGCGATGCGACCGCCGCCTGTGGCGGATCAAGGGAGCTAAGCGAGTGGCAGCGGTCGAAATTCTGCGAAGCGAACAGCGAGCAAAGAATTTCGGGTACCGCAACAGGGGAATTTGCGGCTGGAGCAGGGTGGCTGTTGTCCCGTGCTTTGGCAGTTTGGCTGTGAGAATTTCCCCGTGGGTTTCCCTTGTGAGGGGAATTTTCCAGAGATTTCCCCAACCGTTGACCAAGAATTGGGACAGCGGGTGGCCTCTGGGCGGCAGCTGTGGAGACAAGCAAGGATGTTTTTGAACCGTTCGTCGGCGTCTCGTCGGCATGGAGAAAATTTCCGGTAAAGCTCTCATAGAAATGCTGCTTTTAAACGTTTCCATGAGAAATGGGCAGGTTGATTGATTTCTTGCGGTGTGTTATGATGGATGCAGCACATCGGAAGAAGGTGAATTCATGTTTCGTCGATTTCTAAAGGACAGCCTGATCACGCTGATCGCTTTGGCATGTGCCTTTGGTCTGAGTATTCTGTTTCAATACAAATTTGATGTGGAGGAGCATGTAACCACCGTTTTTGTCTTTGCGGTTTTTCTTGTGTCCCTTTTGACCAAGGGGTATTTTTACGGTGTGGCGGCGGCCTTTATCGGCACAATCGCGGTCAACTATGCCTTTGCGTTTCCGTTTTTCTCCATTGACTTTACAACACCGGTCAATCTCGTTTCCGGTATTGTCATGATCGCCATTGCCATTTTGACCAGTGCTCTGCTCACCAAGCTGAAGCAGCATGAAGCAATGAAGGCGGAAAGCGAAAAAGAGCGAATGCGAGCCAATCTTCTGCGGGCGGTTTCCCACGACCTGCGTACACCTCTGACCACGATCTACAGTTCCGGTACCACCTTGCTGGAAAACAGCGAGGCCATGACGGATGAACAAAAACGGAAGATCATCACCGGTATCAAGGAAGATTCCGAATGGCTTGTCCGCATGGTGGAAAATCTGCTTTCCATCACCCGCATCGACAGCGGCAAGGTGCAGATCATTAAGACACCCACCGTTCTGGAAGAGCTGATCGATTCGGTGCTTCTGAAATTCCGAAAACGGTATCCCGATCAAAAGGTCACGCTGGAACTTCCGGACGAGCTTGTGGTCATTCCCATGGATGCCATTCTGATGGAGCAGGTCATGGTCAATATCCTTGAAAATGCTGTGCAGCATGCAGAGGGGATGACCCAGCTGATCCTTCGGGTGAGCATCATCGGCAGACAGGCGGTGTTTGAGATCATGGACGATGGCTGCGGCATCCCGCCCAAACGGCTGGAGACGATTTTCACCGGCTATGATACTTCTGAAAATGAGATCGCTGACAGCCAGAAGAAAAATGCGGGCATCGGACTTTCTGTCTGTGCCACGATTATCAAAGCCCATGGTGGAATGATACAGGCGGATAACAGAAGGACAGGAGGTGCGGTCTTCCGCTTTGTGCTGGACACGGAAGAGATGAGCCATGATACAGAATAAGTATAAGATCCTGTTGGTGGAAGACGAAGCCAATATCCGCAATCTGGTTGCAACGGTGCTGGATACGGCAGGGTATCAGACCATTCTGGCAGAGACCTGTGCATCGGCCAAGAGCCTGTTTGCCTCCTATCTGCCGGATCTGGTGATTTTGGATCTGGGTCTGCCGGATATGGATGGCATGAACCTGCTGGAATTTGCACGGCAGGATTCGCTGATTCCCATCATTGTCCTGTCTGCCCGTACCGATGAAAAAGACAAAATCGCCGCCTTGGACGCAGGGGCCAACGACTATATCACCAAGCCCTTCAGCTCCGGCGAATTGCTGGCGCGGGTGCGGGTGGCACTGCGGGATCATCGGTTCCGTGCCGATGAAGGCAGATTGCCCGGTGGCCGATTTGCGGCAAAAGATCTGGAGATCGATTATGATGCCCGGCAGGTGTTCATGAAAGGGGAGGAAGTCAAACTCACCCAGACGGAGTACAACATCGTCGCCCTGCTCTCTGAAAACTGCGGTAAGATGATGACCTATGCCGCCATCATCAAAGCCATCTGGGGCGGAACCGCCCAGGAGGGCAGCATCAAAAAACTGCAGGTCAACATGGCCAACATCCGAAGAAAATTCGGAGATAAACCGGGAGAACTGAACTACATCGCCAACGAACTGGGTGTCGGATATCGACTGAACGAATAGCAGCATTGAGGAAACTCAATGCTGCTTTACTATTTACCGCATCTTAACCGGTTCTTTTTTATAATGTAGCTGATAATGGGTGCGAATGTGCCTTATGGAAAGGAGAAATCTATGTTATCAGCAGGCGAAACCATGCAGCTGATCCAGAGCCTGATCTGGCTGCTGGCCGGTGTCGGTGTGTTTATTGTCGGTATGGGCTTTATGAGTGAAGCCCTTGAAAAAAGTGCCGGCGAAGGAATGAAAAGGCTTCTTGGACGGATCAGCAACAATCGGTTTTCCGGTGTGGGCATCGGTGCCGGTGTGACCGCCATTATTCAGAGTTCTTCCGCAACTTCGGTCATGGTCATCGGCTTGGTCAATGCGGGGGTCATGACCCTGATGCAGGCCACCCCCATCATTATGGGCGCCAACATCGGTACCACCATCACCGGTGTGCTGGTGGCTCTGAAAAACGATTATTTCAATATGCTCATGTACCTGTTCGCCTTTGCAGGCGTCATGATGGGCTTCTTCAAGCAGGAAAAGATCAAACTGGCAGGCCTTTTGTGCAGCGGTCTGGGTCTGATTTTTGTGGGTCTGAATGTGATGAGCAGCGAACAGGCCTTTGGCAATCCGCTGGTGGAAACCATGTTCCAGGGCATTTTTGCCGTGATCGATTTTCCCCTGCTGCTGATTTTGGTGGGTGTGATCTTCACCGCTTTGATTCAAAGCTCCTCCGCTGCCACCGGTGTGGTCATCACCATGGTAGGCACGGGTGTCCTGCCCCTTGACCTTGCGCTGTTTATTGTGCTGGGTGCCAACATCGGTACCTGCGTGACGGCGCTGCTGGCTTCCGTCGGTGCAGCCGCAAACGCAAAGCGTGTGGCCTTGATCCACTTCACCTTCAATGTGATCGGCACCGTGATCTTCACGGCCATTGTCTGGATTTTCAAGGAACCCATGATCCGTCTGCTGATGTCCCTGTTCCCCGGGGATGACACCATGTCCCTGCAGATGCGGGTATCGGTGTTCCATGTGATCTTCAATGTGACCACGACCTGTGTGCTGCTGCCCTTTGTGTCTCAGCTGGTGGAATATTCCTGCCGTGTCATCAAGGACAAAAAGCCCGCTGAAACGGTGCATGCCCTCAAGTATATTGACGACCGCCTGCTGACCACACCGCCTGTGGCACTGATGCAGGTGAAAAAGGAAATGGACTATATGTTCCATCTGGTAGAAGAGAACATCGGTCTTTCCTTTGAAGCCATGGAAACGGGCTCTTTGGCAAAGGGCGAGACCATCGTGAAGAACGAGGAGATCATCGACTTTACCAACGGCGCGCTGACCCGGTTCCTCATCAAGCTTTCCGCAGTGGTGGATCAGAGCGACGAACTGGTCATCGGTTCTTACTTCCATGTGCTCAATGACTTGGAGCGTATCGGCGACCATGCGGAGAACTTCTATGAGATCGCCGCAGCAATGTCTGCCAAGAACATCGCTTTTTCCCAGCAGGGACAAGGCGATCTGAAGCAGATGCGGGATGAAGTCCAGCAGATGCTGAATATTTCCAAGGATGCCTTTGATCATCTGAACAAAGAAAGACTGCCGGAACTGGCGGTGCTGGAAGACCATATCGACGGCATGAAAAAGAGCTTCATCGCAGGCCACTTTGCCCGGCTTGCCGAAGGCAAGTGCAGCATGGATGTCAGCCCCTATTATTCCTCTGCCGTTGCCGGTCTGGAGCGTGTGGCAGACCATCTGGTCAATGTGGGCTACAGTATTGTGAACCCCATCGGTTCTCAGAAAGAAAATCGGTAAGCTGCATATATCTGTTGTAAAATCAGAAAGGAGAAAGATCAATGATACTGACTGCCGTAGCACAGGGCGCACAGCCCGATTATGTGGCATTGGCAATGGTTTTGGTTCTGGCTTTGATCGTCGTGGTCATGGCTGTCCGAAAAAGCATTGTCAACAAAAAGAAGGCCGCAGCACCTGCTGAGACCCTTCCGGTGGAGGCTCTTCAGAAGCCTGCTGCCCCCGGCTCTGCCGGACAGCTGAGGCTCCATGATGTAGAGCCGAAAGCTGCCGCCATGGTCATGGCTATCGTGGCGGAGCAAATGGGAAAACCCCTGAATGAATTGCGTTTTATTTCCATCAAGGAGGTCCAAACAAATGAAGTATGAAATTAAGCTGAACGGCCGCACCTACGAGGTCGAGGTGGAACTGGCAGAGCCTATGAAGATGCAGGAATATAACGCTTTTGCCCCTGCCGCCCCCGTTGCAGAGGCCGCTCCTGTGGCTGCTCCTGCTGCCGCCCCTTCCGTCACCGGAGCAGGGGAGCGGGTGGATTCTCCTATGCCCGGTAACATCCTCAATGTCCTCGTTTCCGCCGGTCAGGCCGTCAAGGAGGGCGATGTGCTGGTGGTTCTGGAAGCCATGAAGATGGAAAATGAAATCGTTGCTCCCAAGAATGGCACCGTTACCCAAGTCCTTGTGTCCAAGGGCTCTGTGGTAGATACCGGTGCGCCTCTGGTCGTCATCAACTAAGGAGGGTTTCTATGGAAATTCTGTATCAAAACCTGTTGGCCTTTGACCGTTACGATCTCATTATGATCGCCATCGGCTGTCTGCTGGTCTATCTGGCCATCGCCAAGGAGATGGAGCCTTCTCTGCTGCTGCCCATGGGCTTCGGCACTATTTTGGTCAACATCCCCTTCTCCGATGCCCTTGTCGGCCCCATTCAGGAGCTGTACAATGCCGGTATCGCCAACGAACTGTTCCCCCTACTGCTGTTCATCGGCATCGGTGCCATGATCGACTTTGGCCCCCTGCTGTCCAACCCCAAGCTGATGCTCTTTGGTGCAGCTGCCCAGTTCGGCATTTTCTTTACCCTGTGCATGGCAAGTGTGTTCTTCCCCGATTTCCGGGACTTCTTCTCCATTGCCATCATCGGTGCCGCTGACGGCCCCACCTCCATCGCCGTTGCCAACAAGCTTGGCTCCCAGTATGTGGGTGCTATTACCGTGGCGGCCTATTCCTACATGGCTCTGGTGCCGGTCATTCAGCCTCCGGTCATCAAGCTGCTCACCACCAAGAAAGAGCGTCAGATTCGGATGCCCTATGAGCAGAAGTCCGTCAGCAAGCTGACGAGAATTCTCTTCCCCATCATCATCACCGTGGTGGCATCCGCCATCATTCCCCAGGCAACGGCTTTGATCGGCTTCCTGCTGTTCGGCAACCTGATCCGGGGGTGCGGCGGGGTGGACAGCCTGTCCGCCACCGCCCAGAATGTCCTTGCCAATCTGATCACCATTTTCCTTGGCATTTCCGTGGCTTTCAACATGACTGCCGATAAGTTCCTGCAGCTGGATACCCTGCTGATCATGGGTCTGGGTCTGATCGCCTTTATCGTGGATACGGCAGGCGGTGTGCTGTTTGCCAAGCTGCTCAACGTGTTCTCCAAGAACAAGGTCAACCCCATGATCGGTGCAGCCGGTATTTCCGCATTCCCCATGTCCGGCCGTATTGTCCATAAGATGGCACTGGAGGAAGATCCGCAGAACTTCCTGCTGATGCACTCCATCGGTGTCAATGTGTCCGGCCAGATCGCATCGGTTATCGCCGGCGGCATCATTCTCAATATCGCCGCCAAGTTGATGGGAGGTTAATTTTATGAATACGGTTGCCAATCTGCAGTTTGATCCCATGGCCTTTGTGGTAAATCTCAAGCACATGGGTGTTGGTATGCTGGTGATCTTCGCCATTATCGGCATCATCATTCTGGCTACCAAACTGGTAAACTATCTGTTCTCCGAATAAAGAAAAGCCTCCCATTAGCGGGTTGTCCATAGGGATATGGACAACCCGCGGTGAAATCCATTTGCTGCGCAAATGGGTGAAATACACCTCTTGGTGTGTGAAATAGGCTTCGCCTGTGATATATTTTCTTCGAAAATGATAAGGAAAAGGACAAGTTTCAACGAAACTTGTCCTTTTGATTTAATCGTCGCATAGCGACACCATCACATGCCGCAGGCATATTTCACATTGCG
>JAZNLL010000107.1:0-18251 GCA_045579045.1 Candidatus Avilachnospira sp. | reverse complement strand
ACGAGGTTGCGTTGGTAGCCGTTCCGGACGAGCCCGGTGGCTTGTCCCATGTGCTGGAGCTTATGGCAGAAGAAGGCGTAGACATCGAGGACATGTACTCCCTGATCCAGCGAGACAAGGAGAAGGCCTACATGGTCCTCCGTGTCTCTGACGAAAAGAAGCTGATTCAAATGTTTGAAAATCATCATATGGAAGCCGTCAGTGCCGCATCCCTGGGCTTCACCTAATATCAGAAAGAGGTTTGACTTATGCAAGAGCTGAGCAGAAAAACTAAACACTTCACCGATTCCGTTATTCGTCGCATGACACGGATCGCCCTTGATTGCAATGCCATTAACCTGGCACAAGGCTTCCCCGATTTCGACCCTCCCAAGGCCATCCTTGACCGTCTGAACGAGATCAGCTATCTCGGCCCCCACCAGTACCCCATCACCATGGGCGCTCCCAACTTCCGCGAGGCTCTGGCCCGCAAGTGTGGCCGCTTCATGGGCCGCAAGCTGGATCCCAACAAGGAAATGGTCGTCACCATCGGTTCCACCGAAGCCATGGTGGATACCATCTTCGCTTTGACCAACCCCGGCGACCGCATCGCCATGTTCTCTCCCTACTTTGAGAACTATCGGGCACAGGCCATCTTCGCAGACTGTGAACCGGTGTTCATTCCTCTGGTGCCCCCCACCTTCAATTTTGACCCTCAGAAGATCGAGGATGAATTCAAGAAGGGCTGCAAGGCCATTCTCATCTGCAACCCCTCCAACCCCTGCGGCAAGGTCTTTACCTATGACGAGCTGAAGACCATCGCTGACCTGTGCATCAAGTATGATGTCTATGCCATCATGGACGAGGTCTATGAGCATATCATCTATGACGGCCGCCAGCATGTGTACATGAACAGCATTCCCGGTATGTGGGAGCGGACGGTCTCCTGCAGCTCTTTGTCCAAGACCTATTCCATCACCGGCTGGCGTCTGGGCTATGCCATCGCACCCAAGCCCATTATGGATAAGATCAAGCAGTTCCATGACTTCAATGCCGTTGGTGCTGCCTCTCCTCTCATGGAGGCTGCTGTGGTGGGTCTGGATATGCCCGACAGCTACTATGAGGAGTTCGGCGCTCACTATGCCCACATGAAGAAGCTCTTTACCGATGGCCTTACCGCCATGGGTATGGAATATACCGATCCTCAGGGCGCTTACTTCGTGCTGGCCAACATCGGTCAGTATCTGAAGCCCGGTCAGACCGATGTGGAGTTCTGTGAAGAAATGGTGCAGAAGGTGGGCGTTGCCGCCGTGCCCGGCACTTCCTTCTTCCGTGAAAATGTCAATGACATCGTCCGTATCCACTTCGCCAAGAAGGATGAGACTCTCTACGAGGCCCTCAACCGTCTGAACGATTTGAAAAAGAAAATGGGATAAAAAGTAACAGCAGCACAGAAACCTGTGCTGCTGTTACTTTTTCTCATAAGATTTAATGCCTTCCTTAATTAAAAGCAGTATTTGACGATTGACAGAACGAATTTCTCTTTTTGCAATGATACGAATTTTGTGTAATAATTCTTCCTCAAGTCTGATGGAAAACTGTTTCATAGCCATACGAATACCTCCTTGCTGCCTTTATTTTAATGCAAAATATTCAGTATGGCTATGGTGCGTGTACGCACTACAAAAGCCTCCCCTTGAGGGGCGGCTTGAAAGAAGCGGATTGCCACGCAGCTTTGCTGCTCGCAATGACACCTTATATGATGGTCATTGCGAGGGCTGAAAGCCCGTGGCAATCCGTAAACTTCTTATCTGTCAGACTCAAATACAGCCTTCATACCCTTGTAGGTCATATAGCAGTCCAGTTTGGCAACAGTCTCATAAGGGGAGTGCATGGACAGAACGGGGACACCGGCATCGATGGTGTCAATGTTCCGATGGGCCATATACATGGCAACGGTACCGCCGCCGCCGGCATCGGTCTTGCCCAGCTCGGTCATCTGCCACATGACGTCATTGTCATTGAGGGTCTTTCTCAGCCAGCCCACCAGCTCGGCAGAGGCATCGGAAGCACCGCTCTTGCCTCTGGCACCGGTGTACTTGCAAAGACCCATGCCATAGTTGATATAGGCGCAGTTTCTCCGTTCAAAAACATCGGAGAAATTGGGATCAAAGGCGGCGCACACATCGGCGGACAGGCAGAAGGATTTGCTGTAGCAGGTGCGCAGGTCGGCACCCTGAGACAGGCACAGCTGCTCCATGAACCAGTCAAAGGCCTGAGACTTCATGCCGGAGACACCCTCGGAGCCGATCTCTTCCTTGTCGGCAAAGATGCACACGGCAGTCTTTTCGGGAACGTCCAGATCAAAGAGGGCTGCCAGTTCCGCATAGGCACAGACCCGGTCGTCGTGACCGTAGGAGCCGATAAGGGAGCGGTCAAAGCCAAGCTCTCTGGCATTGGCGGCAGGAACGGCTTCCAGCTCGGCGGAGATGAAATCCTCTTCCACCATGCCGTATTTCTCATTGAGCAGCTGCATGATTGCCAGCTTCACCCGGTCAGAGCCTTCTTCGTCCTTGAGAGGACGGCTGCCCACCAGAATGTTGAGACTTTCGGCAGGAATGGCTTCGCCCAGAGGCTTTTTGTTCTGCTCTGCGCCCAGATGGGGCAGCAGATCGTTGATGACAAACTGAGGATCGCCGGGTTCATTGCCGATGGAGACCTTCACAGAGGTGCCGTCAGCCTTGACCACCACACCGTGGAGTTCCAGAGGAACGGTGACCCACTGGTATTTGCGGACACCGCCGTAGTAATGGGTCTTGAAGTAGGCCAGTTCATTGTCCTCGTAAAGGGGACTGGGCTTCATGTCCAGACGGGGAGAATCTGTATGGGCGGCACCGATGTTGGCACCCTCGTTGAGGCTCTTTTTACCGATGACTGCCAGCATGATGGCCTTATTCCGATTGTTCACATAGACCTTGCTGCCGGGCTGCAGAGCCATACCGGCCTTGTATTCCACAAAGCCTTTGGCTTCTGCCAGACCGATGGTGTAGTCCACGCAGTTGCGCTCGGTTTTGCAGTTGTCGAGAAATTTCATATAGCCGCTGCAGTAGCCGTCGATGGCCTGTGCATCGGCAGGGGAGAGACGGTCGTAACCGTTCTTGGGTTTGTGCAGCAGGGTATCACGCAGTTCGCTCATGGGATTAGTCCTCCTTGAGTAAGGTTTTAAAGATGGCGGTGCAGCGGTTTTGGAAGGATGCAGCATCGTCATCCGTATTTTCTATGGTCATGCCGCAGGCGGCGGCAAAGACTTCGTTTTTCTTCTGGGCAGAGATCCGCAGACGGGCATATTCCTCGGAAATGCCTTCCCGTGCCATCAGTCGCTGTATCCGGACATCTTCCGGTGCGGTAATGGCTACCGTGTGGGTACAGAGTTTGCCCAATCCGCTTTCCAACAGTCCGATGGCATCAATGGCGCAGGGCTGAGGGAAATGGGTGTTCAGAATGGCTTCAGCGGCTTTTACGATGAAAGGCCAGACGGTTTGGTTGAGACGGTTCAGTGCCTGCTCATTGCCAAAGACCTGCTGCCCCAGCTTTTTTCGCTGTAAAATGCCATTTTCCACCACACCGGGGTACAGAGCGTCAATGGCCTGCAGCATGTCTGTGTCCGTTTCCAGCAACTGATGATACAGGGCATCGCAGTCGATGACATGGACACCGAGCTTTTCAAGAGCGGTCAGAGCAGTGGTCTTGCCGCAGCCGGTGCCGCCGGTGATTCCGATGACTTTCTGCATGGCTCACACCTCGATCACATGGAACCCGGCAGCTTTTTTCAGTCGGTTCTCCACTGCCAGTCCAAGACCTTCGCTGCCGGGACACTGGGCAAAAATTTCCGTCACTTCTGTACCGTCAAAGGTGCGCAGGGCATCAAACACACGCTGTGCCTGCTCTGCCGGATCGGATTCATGACCCAGATCATGAACAATGTGACCGGAGAACTGTCCGATAAATTCGTGGAAGCAGATGATGCCAACCGTTTCGGAAAGATGCTGCTGAATATACTGCGCGGTCTTGGCAGCTTCGCCGCAGACCACGGTCACCGGTGCCTTGGGGGCGTAGTGACGGTAGGCCATGCCGGGGGCTTTGGGCTTTTCGCCCTTTTCCGGCTCCTGCACAACAGCCTTGTCCACTTCCACAGTGCCTAAAATTTTCTGCAATGCCTCCAGAGGCAGTCCGCCGGGACGGAGTAGCCGGGGCGGAGTGCAGGTCAGGTCGATGATGGTGCTTTCCACGCCCACACCGCAGGGACCGCCGTCTATGATACCGTCGATGCGTCCGGTCATGTCTTCCTGCATGTGCTGTGCTGTGGTGGGGCTGGGTCTGCCGGAAAGGTTGCCGGAAGGTGCTGCCACCGGCACTCCCGCTCTGCGGATGATCTCCAGTGTCACGGGATGATCGGGGCAGCGGACACCCACCGTTTCCAATCCGCCGGTGGTTGCCATGGGGACCATGTCCTGTTTGGGCAAAATCATGGTCAGGGGACCGGGCCAGAAGGCCTCTGCCAACCGATAGGCAGTCTCTGGAATGTCCTTGCAGTAACGGCTGAGCCAGGAAGCCTCGGGAATATGAATGATGAGGGGATTGTCCTGAGGTCTGCCTTTGGCAATGTAGATATTGCGGCAGGCAGTTTCGTTGAGGGCATTGGCACCCAAGCCGTAGACTGTCTCCGTGGGGATGCCAAGGAGACCGCCATCCCGGATGATGGCAGCCGCTTCACCATATTGTTCCTCAGTCAGAGGGGAAATAAACATTCTGGTGTTCATAAACTTCTCTTTCTCAGCTGTTTTGCCGCAGCTTTTCTGCTTGATCGGCGGTGACGAGGGCATCAATGATCTCATCCAGATCACCGTCCATAATGGTGTCGATTTTATATAAGGTCAGACCGATTCGGTGGTCAGTCACACGACCTTGGGGGAAATTGTAGGTGCGGATGCGTTCATTGCGCATACCGGTACCCACCTGGCTTCTCCGTTGGTCGGAGAATTCGTCGCTGATGCGGGTCTGCTCCATTTCATAGAGCTTGGAGGCCAGCATCTGCATACACTTTTCCCGGTTCTGCACCTGACTCCGTTCCTCCTGACAGGCCACCACAATGCCCGTGGGCTTGTGGATGAGACGGACGGCAGAAGAGGTCTTGTTGACATGCTGACCGCCTGCACCGGAGGCACGGTAGACCTGCATTTCAATGTCTTCGGGGCGGATATCCACATCCACCGTGTCCATCTCCGGCAAGACTGCCACTGTGGCGGTGGAGGTGTGGACGCGACCGCCGGATTCCGTCTCCGGCACACGCTGCACCCGGTGGACACCGGATTCAAATTTCAGTCGGGAGTAAGCGCCGTCACCGGAAAGGATGAAGTCCGCCTCCTTGACACCGCCCAGTTCTGTTTCATTGTAGTTGAGCAGTTCCACACGGAAGCCGTGCTTGTCAGCATACATGGTGTACATCCGATAAAGAGAGTGGGCAAAGAGGGCACTTTCTTCACCGCCGACGCCGCCACGGATTTCCACAATGACATTTTTATCGTCGTTGGGGTCTCTGGGCAGAAGCAAAATCTTCAGCTGCTGCTCCAGTTCCTCCAGCAGCTTTTTGCTCTGGGTGAACTCCTCCTGGCACAGCTCCCGCATTTCCGCATCCAAAGAGCCGTCCAGCATTTCCCGCAGATCCTTGTGTTCCTGCAAGGTCTTTTTGTAGGTGCGGAAGGTCTCTACCAGAGGTTCCAGCTGCCGCTGCTCCTTCAGCAACTTGGTGGCTGCCTTGGGATCGTCATAAAAATCCGGCTGCAGAGCCCGCTCTGACATTTCGGCATAGCGCTGCTCCACCAGCTGCAGTTTATCCAGCATGGGTGTCCTCCTTGCGGTAGAGATTGAATACGACCTGAGCCGTGTCGGTGAGGGTGACGGTCTCTGCCAGTCGGGCAGCCCCTTCTTTGGAAATACGGAAAAAATGGGGGGTCATGCTCAGAAGATTTCCGATCTGCTGTGGGTCGTTTAAGGTAAAGGTAAACTCCAAAGTTTCGGATGTTTCCATGGTAAAGCCCTTGAGTTGGGGCTGTAAGATCTTTTCCTTGCGGAGAATTTCGGGATAGATAATGGATTTCAGTCCCATGAGATGCTCCGGGCCTGCGAAGACCTGCAGATACCAGCCTTTGTCTGTCAGTACACGGGCATATTCTTCCTCCACAGTCAATGCAAACATGGAGATCACGCCGTCAAAGCTCTTTTCCGGGAAGGGCAGAGCGGCAGCGGTGGCGGTCAGCCAGAGGGCTTGCTTGTTCCGCACAGCTGCAAAGCGGACGGCATCCTTGGAAATGTCGATACCGGCAAATTCCGTTTCCGGCAGATGGGATTGCAGTTGGGTCAGGTAATAGCCCTCGCCGCAGCCGGCATCCAGCATAGCCTTAGGGGCAAGGGGAACGGTCAGCTCCGCCACCTTTTGAGCGATGGGGGCATAGTAGCCTGCATCCAGAAAGGCCTTCCGGGCAGCCACCTGTTCCTTGGTGTCTCCGGGGTGTTTGGCATGCTTTTTGTCCACAGTCAAGAGGTTGACATAACCCTGTCTTGCCACATCAAAGCTGTGGCGGTTGGGACACTGCCAGGTATTCGATTGTGCAGTCAGAGCCTGTCCGCAGACAGGGCAGAGCAGTACCATGAAAACCCCTCCTGTTTTATCTTATTATATTATCACATCTCTATGGAAAATCAAATACAGAAAGCAAAAAATGCTTACTGCTGTCGACTTGCAGTAAGCATTTCCTTTTGTATTGTGATGTCGTGCAGGCAAGCGGATAAACCGCCCAACAGGCTTTCGCCTACGCCACGCACTTTGCGTGGCTACCCTGAATGACATCGTTCTTCAGAACCATAGCCATCGCCTCCTTGCAAAACTATTATATGACAAAAGACCGGAAAAGTGATGAACAGTCCGTAAACATCATTGACTTTTTTGAAAGTAATTTCTACAATGAAACCAATATAAAATCCTTTGGAGGAATTGGGAAATGAAGTGGCAAAGAATCAAGTATATGCCCTGTACCCCTGTGGGCGATCATCTGGTGACCGGCAGTGAAGAGCATATCGCCCTTTCCAGAAAGACCGCTGCCGAGGGTGCAGTGCTGCTGAAAAATACAGAGGACTGTCTGCCTCTTGGAAAGGGAACCAAGCTGGCGGTGCTGGGCAAGGCACAGATCGACTATGTAAAGGTAGGCGGCGGCAGCGGTGATGTGACGACTGCCTATCAGAGAAATCTCATGGACGGTCTTTGGAGCAAAGCTGCCGAGGGCAAGGTGGAACTGTTCAAGCCTCTTTGCGACTATTATAAGGAAAATCTGCCGGAAACCACCGATGTTCCCGGCAGTATGCCGGAACTGGATGTGCCGGAAGATCTGCTGCAGCAGGCGGCAGAATTTGCCGATACGGCAGTTTTGACTCTGTGCCGGTATTCCTTTGAGCACGGCGACAGAGCTGCAGAGGATTACCGACTGAAACCGGAAGAGCTGGTGCTTCTGGAGCGAATTTCCAAGCATTTTAAGAAGTGTATCGTGTGCCTCAATGTTGGTGCCATTCTGGATATTTCTCCCCTCAAGGAGAATGACACCGTCAAATCCATTCTCTTTACATGGATGGGCGGCATGGTGGGCGGTATGGCTGCGGCGGATCTGCTCTGCGGCGATGCCTGCCCCAACGGCAGACTGGTGGATACCATCGTACCCCTAGACGCCTTCATCGGTACGGAGAATTTCATCGCCGAAGATGCCTATGCCGACTATACGGAAGATATTTTCGTGGGCTACCGCTATTTTGAGACCATTCCCGGTGCTGCGCAGAAGGTCATTTATCCCTTCGGCTTCGGTCTCAGCTACGGCAAGTTCACCACGGAAGTGATGAATTGGAAGGAAGAAAACGGCAAGTTTGAAGTGACCGCCAAGGTTGCAAATATTGGCAAGCATCCTGCCCGTCATGTGGTGCAGGTCTATGGCTCTGCCCCTCAGGGCAAGCTGGGCAAGGCCAAGAAAGTTCTGGTGGGCTTTGCCAAGACCAAGACCCTGAACCCCGGAGAAAGCGAAATTCTTGCCATTAAATTTGATGCCAGAGAACTGGCTTCCTATGACGATTTGGGCAAGGTGTCCAAGAGCGCATGGCTGCTGGAACAGGGCGAATACCGCTTCTATGTGGGCGATAATGTCCGGGATGCAATCCTGTCCGATTACATCTATACTGTGACGGAAAATACAGTTCTGGAACAGCTTTCTGCCAAGTGCCAGCCCAAACTGCTGAAACAGAGACTGTTGGCAGACGGTTCCTTTGAAGCCCTGCCTGTGGATGAGACCCCTGTGGAACTTGCCGAAGGTCAGGATTACCTTCCCAAGAGCGGTCAGCAGCCCATTGAACAGAAGTGGCCCATTACCTACTCCTGCTGGGATGCCAATCCTCCCATTCCCCAGCTGGAATATGTGGCGGAGGGCAGACTGACCCTCGATGCCTACATGGAAAATCTGGATCTGGAGCAGATGATCCATCTGCTGGGCGGTCAGCTCAATCGCGGCTGCGCCGATACCGGCGGCATTGGCAATCTGCCTCAGTACGGTATTCCCTCTGCCATGACTGCCGATGGACCTGCCGGTCTGCGGATCCGACCCAATCGGGGCGGCTATGCCACCGCTTTCCCCAGCGCCACCCTGCTGGCCTGCACATGGGACCCGGAAATGGTCACTGCCATCGGCAGAGCCGGTGCAGCGGAAGTCAAGGAGAATAACATGGGTATCTGGCTGACCCCTGCCGCCAATATCCACCGTAATCCCCTCTGCGGACGGAATTTTGAGTATTATTCCGAAGATCCTCTGATCTCCGGCGTGATGGCTTCTGCCATGGTCAAGGGTATTCAGGAAATGGGCATTGCCTCCTCGCTGAAGCACTTTGCCTGCAACAACAAGGAAGCCAACCGCAAGGATTCCGATTCCCGTGTCTCCGAGCGGGCTCTTCGTGAAATTTATCTCCGTGGCTTTGAGTATTGCGTCAAAACTGCCTCGCCCTGGACGGTCATGAGTTCCTATAATATCCTCAACGGCATTCGAGTTTCCGAAAACAGGGAACTTTTGACCGACATCCTCCGAACCGAATGGGGCTATGACGGCTTAGTTATTTCCGACTGGTTTGGCCATGGCGTGCAGTATGCGGAGATCGCTGCCGGCAATGATGTGAAGATGGCCTGCGGCATGCCGGAGCACACCCTGCAGATGGTCAAAGAGGGCAAACTCTCCGAAGAAGCCGTCAGAACCAGTGTAAAGCGTGTGCTGCAAATGCTGCTGAAATTGGATTAAAAAGAAACTCCCTTCGGGGAGTTTCTTTTTTGCCTATTGACAACCGCAGCTGTCCTGTGTATACTAACTGTATTAAATCACTTAATACAGGAGGGGAGAACGGTGATCTCCATCAATACACGCGACCCCCGTCCCATCTATGAGCAGATCAAGGAGAGCCTGTGCCGACTGATCCTGTCCGGCGCACTGCAGACCGGCGAAAGATTGCCCAGTGTCCGGGAACTGGCGGGACAGCTGGCTATCAATCCCAACACCATCCAAAGGGCCTATCGGGAGCTGGAACTGGAGGGTTTCATCTATTCCATGGCGGGCAAAGGCTCCTTTGTATCGCCTCTGGAGCAGGTGGATCACGGCCGCATCGAGGGCAAAAAAGCCCAGTTCAAAGAAGCTGCCCAGGAACTGCTGCGGCTTGGAATGGAAAAAGAGACGCTCATTGCCATGCTGGACGATTTGACCAAGGAGGACAGCCATGCTTGAAGTAAAAAATCTGACAAAAACCTTTGACGGCTTTGCCGCTCTGGACGATCTTTCCCTGACCGTTCCCAGAGGTGCGGTCTACGGTCTGGTCGGCCCCAACGGAGCCGGTAAGTCTACGATTATCCGCCATATTATGGGCGTCTACCGCCCCGATACCGGCTCTGTGACTTTGGACGGCGTGCCGGTCTATGAAAACGCAGCGCTGAAAAACACCATGGTGTGCATCCCCGATGAGATCTTCTATGAAACCGGCGATAACATCAAGGATCTGAAAAAGCTCTATGCTGCGATCTATCCCAAATTTGACGAAGAGCGGTTTAGCCGCTTGGGCGAAGTGTTCCAGCTGGACATGAAGAAGCCTGTCCGCCGTTTTTCCAAGGGTATGCAGAAGCAGGCAGCTTTCTGGCTGGCCATTTCCTGCTGTCCGGAGGTGCTGGTGCTGGATGAGCCGGTAGACGGTCTTGATCCCGTCATGCGGCGGCAGATCATGAGCATCATTCTGGAAGATGTGGCGGAAAATGGAACCACCGTTCTGGTTTCCTCCCACAACCTGCGGGAACTGGAAGATATCTGCGACCATGTGGGCATCATGCACAAGGGCAAGATGATGCTGGAGCGTTCCCTTTCTGCCCTGCAGGAAAATATGGTCAAGGTGCAGCTGGTGACAGAGCAGCCCCTGCCGGAGGAACTGGAAATTGTCCACCAGTCTCAGGTGGGCAGAGTGCAGACCATCATCGTCCGGGGCAGCGGCGATCAGGTTGCCGATATCCTGCACAAGTGCCATCCGCTGCTGTGCGATATTCTGCCCCTTTCTCTGGAAGAAGTCTTTATTTACGAACTGGGAGGTGTGGACTATGAAGTCAAGAGTGTCCTGCTGTAACGGCGGTCTCGTTCGCCGGGATCTGGGGAAATCTTCCCTGCTGTGGATCGGTTATCTGCTTTTGTGGTTTGTGGCCATGCCTGCCAATCTCTTTGCGTCTGCCGATTGGATGAAAACCATGGAGATGAAAGAGTACATATTGGACTTAGCAGCCGATACCTGCCATCTGGTCTCTGCGCTCTACGGTCTTGTGGTGGCATGGTTCCTGTTCTCCTATCTCCATAAGGCTCGCAGCGCCAACTTCTTTGGCGCCCTGCCTCTGCGTCGGGAGACCCAGTTCCTTTCCCATTATATCAGCGGCCTTTTGTACAGTCTGATTCCCAATCTGATTCTCTACGGTGCCACCATCGTGGCAGGTGCTGCATTGGAAGTCAATCTGGTCGTGGAGACAGCCGTTTGGTTTGCCGCCCACAGCCTGACCTTCCTGTTCTATTACAGTTTGGCTGTTCTGTGTTCCATGGTGGTGGGCAATGTCATCGCCATGCCGGTCTTGTACGGTATTATGAACTTTGTGGCCGTGGTGGTGGAAGCAATTTGCTATTCTCTGATGGAAGCACTCCTCTACGGCATCAGCCTGGGCCATGAAATGCGCTTTGGCTGGCTGTCACCTCTGTACCATTTCCCCCTTGACAGCAACTTGCCCAAATGCACCAGAATCTATGAAGACGACAAACTGGTGGACTTCCTCTTTCAGGGTTGGGAAGGACTGCTGATTTTGGGTGCTGTTGGTATCCTGTTGGCAGTTATTGCATTCTTGATCCACAGAGGCCGCCACATGGAGGCTGCCGGCGATGTGGTTGCTGTGAAGCGGCTGCGCCCTGTGTTCCTCTATGTATTTACCTTCGGCTGCTCCATGGTGGTGGGCATGCTGCTTGCCAGTATGCTGGTCCGGGATATGGACAGCAGCAGTTTCCTGCCCATTTCCGCCTGTCTGCTGGCAGCGGCAGTGGTAGGACACTTCCTGGGTCACATGATCCTCCAGCGTTCCCTTCGGGTGTTCAACAAAAAGAATTTTATCACCTGTGGCATCAGCTTGGCGGTTCTGGTGGTGGTACTGGGTGCCATGAAGCTGGATGTATTCGGGGTCGTGCGTTATGTGCCTCAGCATGAGGATGTGGCGGCGGTGCGGCTGAACAGCAGCCGTCACGATGTGGATGACCCCCGGAGAATCGCAGAGGTCATCGAACTTCATCAGGAAATTCTGGAGCGAAAGAGCGAAACAGAAGCCCTTTGCCGTCAGAGTTCTTATAAGCCCATGCTGGATATCGTTTATGTTCTGGAAAACGGCAGGGAAGTCCGCCGGGAATACAGCCTGCCCATCACTGATGAGAACTATGACGACCCCAACAGCCTGATCCGCAAATACGAAGCGGTCAACAATACGCCGGAAATGATTCTTGCAAGAGAAGTTCCCGTCACGGAGATCACCTGGCAGACTGTGGATAACTGTATCATCTATTATAATATCAGCGGCGAGCATGGTTATGACCATACGGAACGGATAGAGCCCAAGTCTCAGGATGCCGCAAGACTGTGGCAGGAGGCTATGCTCCCGGACCTGCAGGCAGGCAATATGGGTCTGGAGACCTATACGGAGCATTATCTTCCCACGACGGAAAGAGAAGGGGTAAAAGCGTCTTTCCGCAGCGAAGTATCTGTAGAGTTCCAGCTTCGGACAAAGGACGGGGATTATGATTACTGCTATTATCAAATTCCCGATACTGCTGTCCATTCCAAGGCAGCCCTCATGGAAATGGGTGTTCCGGAAGAAGCCTTCATGGTGAAGGACGATTAAAACAAGGCTCCCTCTGACGAGGGAGCTGTCAGCGAAGCTGACTGAGGGAGAGAAATGCTCTCATGAAAGGAAAAATATGAAAAAACTCGTAGCCATTCTCTTGATTTTATCCTGTCTGCTCTTTGCAGGCTGCAGAAAAAATGCCAGCAGCATCGGCATCATCGGCGGTGCTGACGGCCCCACATCCATTTTTGTTGCCCATTAAGAGAATAGAAACCACCTCTTGTCCGTATCCATGGACAAGAGGTGGTTTTTTATGGGTTTGGTGACAGTGTTGCTGTTGGTTGTTGGTATCGTCATGACAGTTCTGACCCGGTTTGTGCAGGTGCGGAAACTGGGCGCATCTTTTCGTATGGTGAGAGACAGCTTGCGGAATCCGGGCGAAGGGGTGTCGCCCTTTCAGGCGGTCTGCACAGCTTTGGCAGCCACAGTGGGCACAGGTAATATTGCCGGTGTGGCAGGGGCTATTGCATTAGGCGGACCCGGTGCTGTGTTCTGGATGTGGGTGTCTGCCTTTTTTGGCATGGCGACCAAGTATGCCGAGGTGGTACTGGCACTGCGGTATCGAAAAAAAGATGAAAAAGGCAACTGGCTGGGAGGACCCATGTATTACATCCGGGATGGTATGGGCAGTAAAACCCTGGCGGCGGTCTTTGCCTTTTTTGCCATTCTGGCCTCTCTGGGTATGGGAAATATGGCACAGGTCAATACCATTGCTTCGGCGGTGGTCGATGCAATGCCGGGGCTTCACCCTCTGTTCATCGGAGTGGCGGCAGCTGTACCGGTTGCCCTTGTGACCATGGGCGGTGCCAAGCGCATCGGTGCGGTCATGGAGCGTCTGGTGCCTCTGGTGGCGGTGGTGTATATTTTAGGCAGTTTGGCAGTTTTGGCTGCCCATTGGCAGCAGTTGGGCACAGCTTTTTCCCAAATTATAGAGGGAGCATTTGCTCCCAGAGCCATCTGGGGCGGCAGTATGGGTCTTGCCATCCGCTGGGGTGTGACCAGAGGGGTGTTTTCCAATGAAGCAGGTCTGGGCTCTGCACCCATTGCCCATGCCGCCGCCGAGGCTGCCCCCGAAGAACAGGGGCTCATGGGCATTTTCGAGGTGTTTCTGGATACGATTGTCCTGTGTACCCTGACGGCCTTGAGCATCTTAGTCAGCGGCGTGGATATCCCCTACGGGCAGGGTGCCGGTGCGCCTTTGGCAACGGATGCTTTGGAAACTGTGTTTGGCAGTTGGGCGGCAGGTCTCATGGCGGTGTGCCTTGCATTGTTGGCCTTGGCGACCCTTATGAGCTGGCAGCTCTATGGTGCAGGCTGTGCCCGATATCTCTTTGGCGCAAAAGGGGAGAAGGCCTACCGTTTGGTATACTTACTTGCCATCGTCATGGGTGCAGCCATGGAATTGGATTTGGTCTGGACATTTTCCGACCTCTGCAACGGCCTCATGGCACTGCCCAATCTGGCAGCCCTATTGGTGCTGTGGAAAGAAATAAAAGAATAAAGACGGATTGCCACGTCGCTTCGCTCCTCGCAATGACCAAAGGTAAGGTGTCATTGCGAGGCTTGCAAAGCAAGCCGTGGCAATCCGTTTTTTTTAATAATACCCAACGCCCACCAGCACTTCTAGAAACCAGTTGATCTCTTCGTCGGTGAAGAGGGAACCAAACTGCTTCTGCACCGCCAGCGCCTCAAGGGTCAATTTGGTCTGACCGCAATCCACCAGAGCATCAAAGCCGTCGGAGAGCCGATGGCGTCTTGCCAGTTCCTTGGCAGTTTCCACACCGCCGTAGGTCTGCAAATTCTGAAACAGCCGCTTGGTGGGGCAGCCGTGGGCAAGCATGGCGGTCTGCGCCTGTGCCATGGCTTGTGCCTGAAAGGTCTCTTTTAGGGTCATTTCCGTTCCTCCTGTATCTGCCGCATCTGCTTGGCAATGGTGCAGCTTTCGGAAAAGGCGCAGCCGGGAAAATCACAGCCGCAGTCCCAATCGCCGTCATCTTCTTCCAGAAAAACGCTTCTGGCCTGATCCTGTGTGCGGCAATAACCGCTGAAAATCCATTCCATCGTATACATCCTTTCTTTTTTCACATTATAATACAGATTTTTCTCGCTGTCCATGGAAGAAAAAACTTGCATTCTTTAAAGCGTTGTGGTAAAATTAGCAAAATCTTCAAAACAGGAAGTGAAGTCATTGATCCCCGATAAGAAGCTGCTGAGAATGTTGTCGCTTCTGGGTCAGTTTGGCTTCACTTTGATTTTTCCCTCTGTGGCGCTGGTTTTGCTGACCCGCTGGCTGGCCTTGGCCCCTTGGGCAACGGCTGTGGCGCTGATTGTCGGTCTGCTGGCAGGCATCTCCGGCAGCTGGCGGCTTCTGAAAAGTGCCATGGGGAAAGAAGAGGATAAACCGCAGCCGGTGCGTTTTGACCGGCATGAGTAAGGAGGCATTGGATTGAAAGCCGTCAGAGAACAGACAAGAAACATCGCCATCGGTGTGCTCATCGGTGATGCGCTGATGATCCTGGTCTTTTTCCTGCTGAAGAAGCTCCATTGGACGGTCTTTACCGGTGCGGCTCTGGGCAGCGCTGCTGCTGTCTGGAACTTCTACACCATGGGAAAAACAGTCCAGAAGGCTTTGAAAGATGCGGAAACGGCACAGCTGATGGTTCGCCGCTCCTACAGCCTGCGGACGGTGACGTTGCTGGGTGTTCTGGCGGTAGGTATGATCGTGGATTGGTTCGATCCCTTTGCGGTTGCCATCCCTTTGCTGTTTCCCGGTCTGACCATCCATGCCATGCGTCTGCTGGGCTTCTATAAGCCCCAAGAGGAGGAATAAGCCATGAAACTGGAAATTCGGGGCGCTCCCATTTATTTTGAGCTCCCCATACTGGGCGGTATCCCCATCACCGCTTCTCTGGTGGTCACATGGGGCGTCATGATCATCGTCACCTGCCTGTGTGCATGGATGACCCATGATATGAAGGTCCGCAACATCTCCAAAAAACAGGCGGCTGCCGAAAAGCTCTATCTGCTGCTGGAAGGTCTGGTCCTTGGCAACATGGGCAAAAAGTGGATGGGCTATCTGCCGTTGGTCGGTGCGCTGTTTTCGTTGTCACTGGGCTGCTCTCTGGCATCTCTGCTGGGTCTCTGGGCACCCACCGGTGATATCAATACCACCATGGCGTGGGCACTGGTGGTCTTCGTCCTCATCACCTATCACAAGATCAAAGGAAACGGTCTGGGCGGCTACCTCAAGAGCTACACAGAGCCCATCTTCCTGATGACACCGTTCAATATCTTGGGTGAAGTGTTCACTCCCGTGTCCATGGCCTTCCGTCACTTCGGCAACATCGTTTCCGGCTATATCATCATGTCCCTCATCTATGCGGCCTTGGTGACCGTCAGCAGCGCCCTGTTCGGCCTGCTTCCCGGTGTCGTCGGTGAGGTTCTGGGTAATATCCCCATTCTGGGTGTTGGTATCCCGGCCGTCATATCTTTGTACTTTGACTGGTTCGGCAGTTTCATTCAGGCGTTTATTTTCTGCATGCTGACGATGATCTTCATCGCCACAGCAGAGGACTGATATAAAAATTTTAGGAGGATTTTATTATGGAAAGAGCATTGGTTTTGATGGGTTGCGCCATCGGCGCTGGTTTGGCATTGATCGCAGGTATCGGCCCCGGTATCGGTGAAGGTTACGCAGCCGGCAAGACTGTGGAGGCCATTGCCCGTCAGCCTGAACTGAAGGGTGAACTGACTTCCACCATGATTTTGGGTATCGCCCTGTCCGAAACCACCGGTATTTACGGCTTCGTCACCGGCCTTCTGCTGATGTTCGTCTGCCCCGGTATGTTCCTGGGTATGCTGTAAGCCCCTTTTTGTAAGTTTTTGAAAGGAGGCAAGGCAACATGCAATTTCAACAGCTGGTAGCTGTGATGCCCTGGA
The DNA here is from genome assembly GCA_045579045.1 of Candidatus Avilachnospira sp. Taxonomy (GTDB): domain Bacteria; phylum Bacillota; class Clostridia; order Oscillospirales; family Oscillospiraceae; genus Avoscillospira. The sequence goes on along the minus strand of JAZNLL010000107.1, from coordinate 1,801 downwards.
CGCTGATCTTGCAGATCTGCAACTTGCTTCTGCAGATCTATCTCATCAAGCGTTTCTTGCTGAAGCCGGTGCAGAACATTCTGGCCCAGCGGCAGGCAGAAGCCAATGCCGATCTGGATGCCGCTGCCGAGGCCAAGGCACAGGCAGAGGCTGCTCAGAAGGAATATGAAGAAAAACTGGTGGGTGCCAAGGAAGAGGCTGCCAACATGGTTCGCAGCGCTGCCCAGACGGCCCAGAGCCGCAGCGAGCAGATTTTGGCAGAAGCCAGACAGGAAGCTGCCGCCATGCGGGAAAAGGCCTCCGGCGATATTGCCAGAGAGCGCAGAGCTGCCGTGCAGGAACTGAAAAACGACATTTCCGGCATCGCCGTTTCCATCGCCTCCAAGGTGGTGGAAAAGGAGATCACCGAGCAGGATCATGAAGCCCTCATCCGTGACTTCATCGAGAATATGGAGGATGCCGTATGACCAAGCTGGAGCAGGTTTACGGCGGTTCCCTCTATGCCCTTGGAAAAGAAGAGGGTCTGGAACGGGAAATTTTGGGAGAAATTCGCGAAATTTTGAAAATTTTTGACGAAAACCCCGGTTATATTCCCTTCCTTTCCACTCTTTCCATTGCAAAAGAGGCGAGATGCAAGGCTTTGGACGAGGCTTTTGGCGGAAAAATCCAGCCTTTTGTGCTGAATTTTATGAAAATTCTGTGCGAAAACGGCTACATGAATTCCTTTGCCGGCTGCGTCAGAGAGTACACCCGGCTTTATAATCTGGATAACGACATTGTGGAGGTCTGCGCCGTGACGGCTGTGCCTATGGCGGAAGAACTCCGAACAGCCCTCCATGAAAAGCTGCAGAAGGTTCTGGGCAAGACTGTGGAGCTGAGCTGCAGAGTGGAGGCAGGCTGTATGGGCGGTGTGCGGCTGGAGCTGCCCGACCGCCGTCTGGACGGCACGGTCAAGAACCGTCTGGACAAGCTGGCTGCGGCCCTTATGGGCGCGGCTGTGTAGAAAGGTTGTGAAAACCATGGAATTGAAACCGGAAGAGATTTCCAAGATCATCAAATCTCAAATCAAATATTACGAAAATCAGATCGAACAGTCTGAGACCGGTACCATCATTCTGGTGGGCGACGGCATTGCCAGAGCCACGGGCCTGAAAAAGTGCATGGTCAACGAGCTGGTGCAGTTTGAAAATGGCGAATACGGCATGGCACAGAATTTGGAGGAAAACTCTGTTTCTATCGTCCTTTTGGGCTCTGATGCCGGTATCCGGGAAGGCGACACCGTCAAGCGGACGGGCAGCGTAGTTTCCGTCCCCGTAGGCGAAGCCCTCCTGGGTCGCGTGGTCAATGCCCTCGGTCAGCCCATCGACGGCAAGGGTCCCATCGATGCTGCCAAGTTCATGCCCATCGAAACACCGGCTCCCGGTATTATCGAAAGAAAGAGCGTCTCTGTGCCTCTGCAGACGGGCATCAAGGCCATCGATGCTATGATCCCCGTGGGCCGCGGTCAGCGTGAGCTGATCATCGGTGACCGCCAGACCGGTAAGACCACCCTGGCTGTGGACACCATCCTCAACCAGAAGGGCAAGGATGTCATCTGCGTCTATGTGGCCATCGGTCAGAAGCAGTCCACCGTTGCCCAGCTGATGCAGACCCTGCAGCTGGCAGGCGCTATGGATTATACCATCGTGGTCTCCGCTACGGCTTCTGAAATGGCACCTCTGCAGTATATCGCTCCCTACACCGGCTGTACCATGGGCGAATACTTCATGCATCAGGGCAAGGATGTGCTGGTGGTCTATGA
>JAZNLL010000106.1:0-18020 GCA_045579045.1 Candidatus Avilachnospira sp. | reverse complement strand
GGGCAGTGCGGGACCGGCAAACTTACCGGCCTTGCCCGTATGGGCATCGGGATCGTCGACTTTTTCTTCGCCGGCGAACAGATAGAAGTTATCGATGCTCCAGTCATAGACGTGCTGAGCGCCCTTGCCGGTAGCATCCAGGTCTGCCTGCACCTGAGCAGGCAGGTTGGTTTCTGCAGCAGAAGCCATGACGGGCACCATGCCGAAAATCATGACCAGAGCCAGAAGCAATGCTAATGTTCTTTTCATTTCGTTTGTTTCCTTTCCTTTTTTTATTTTGCCGCGGCGGCTGCCGCGGCATTAAGACCTGTCCCCACAGGTCCGGAGCACAAAAGAATGGCAGGTATCTGCCTGTAAAGACATTATATCATGTCCTCACAGGAAAATCATGTGTCTCTGTATAGGGAAATTGCACAAAATCCGCTCTTTGGTTTTGGTGGTTCTGTTGTAGAAAAATCGGCTTCATTTTTGTGCAACATGACAAGGCATTCCTTGGTTTCTCTCGGCATAATCAGACACTTGTCACAATTTACACCCATATCATACACCAGATTGTCTGTCACTTCCATAGACGATTTCCAGAAAAACCTTCAATTTGGTTAGATTCGCTGTAATGTGTTAAAGAAAAAGGCACTCCCCTGCCCTTTTCAGACAAAAGAAATCCCCCTGTGCAATATTGCACAGGGGGGAAATCATCATTTCAGTTGTTCCAGAATGGCAGCCCAGCGTTCCTTTGCATCCGGCTCCGCTTCCAGATCCGGCACAAAATCGGCCTTCAGATAGGTCTTGATGGCAGCCAGCCGCCAATCGTCGGTGGTGAGATAGCAGGTCTGCATCCCTTCACGCTTGAGGATATCCACGGCGACCGCATTCATCAGATGACCCAGACCGCGTCCTCTGCATTCGGGACGGGCTGCTACCATGTGCATATAGCCCTCTTTGGTATCGGGATCGCACAGAACGGTGACGGTGGATACGACCTGTCCTTCCAGCAGAACCAGAACGGTGGTATCCATTTGGAAGTTCTTGCGGCTGTGCAGGGCGGCCTCAAAGAGTGCTTCATCGGTGTAATCGGGATAGCCCTCCGGCTGCAGATATCTGGCCACGCTGCACCAGACGGGGATGTAATCTTCAAAATCGGAAAGGCACTTGACCTCCACACCCACAGGCAGGTCGATGGGCTTGCGGGGGCTTCCGTCATTTTTCCAGCGCATGACTAACTGTGGCATGGCACTACCTCCTGATGGAATTTGAGATACGGTTTGCCACGGCTTGTTTCACAAGCCTCGCAATGACCGTCATTAAGGAGTGTCATTGTGAGGATGCGAAGCCGACGCGGCAATCCGTCCTCGTTTATTCTTACTCTTTCCAGCGCTTTTTCAGTTCTTCGTAAACACCGGGGTCGATCTCGGGATTGCCCTTGGAATAGGACTGCTGCAGCTGGTCGCCGGCGATGGCGGGATCGGTGCAGCGGTTGTCATTGCGATACTGCTCACGGACAGCGGCATCTCTCATGTTGGGGATCTCCTTGCGGACACCGCCCTCCAACACGGACAGGTAGCCGAAGAAGCCGCACATCCACATATCCATAGCCTCGTAGATATCCACGATATCGGCTTCGGGGTTGCCGAGGAAATGCTCAACAGCGTTCCAGATGGTAACATAGTCGCTGCCGCCGTGACCGGAGGCCACACCCTTTCTTGCCACATCGTCCAGAGGATTGTAGCGGACGACATTGTTGGGATGGACACCTTCTGCCTCATCCAGATTGGCAAAGACGGTATTCATAGCGCCGTCCATCTCGTCCTCACGGGCGGTCTCCATACGGCCCTTGGAGCCGTAGACGGAATACCAGACAGAGTTCTTGGAGGGGCCGACACCGTGGAGGCTCTTGCACAGAGCACCGTTTTCGAGGGTGACCATTTCCACAGCCATGTGACCGGCCTTGGCACCCATTCTTGCCATACGGGTATTGAAGGGGCCTTCAAAGCCGGTGACGTACTTGGGACGCTGACCTGCAATGTGGAGCAGGGGACCCATGGAGTGGGTGCAGTAGAAGAAGGCGGACATATTGTTGCGCCAATGGGTGGGATCGCAGCGGGTCCAGCCGGGCCAGCCGCCTTCGCAGTTGTGCATATACTCGCCTTCTGCGTATTCGAAATCGCCCATCTCGCCTGCGCGCATGCGGCGGCGGATCTCCTTGGGGCCGTTCATGTAGCAGTAGTTCTCGGCATAGCAGTACTTCTTGCCGGTTTCCATGATGCACTCGATCAGCTGCACACCCTGCGCCATGGTCTGGACAGGCAGGACTTCGCTGATGACATGCTTGCCGGCCTTCATGGCCTTCATGGCAAAGGGTGCATGCTCCGTGGCAAAGTTTGCCAGATAGACAGCATCCATATCATGCTGAATAAAAGCTTCGTAATCGGTATAATAAGTAATGGAATCGCTGTTCAGTTCCTTCTTGATTTTTTCAAGACTCTCTTCGTGGGCATCGCAGACAGCCACCAGTTCCGCATTGGCGGCATCCTTGCAGTAGTCCAGCAGAACATGGCCTCGACCAACACCCAGTAAGCCAATTTTAATCTTTTCAGCCATTGTTATTTCCTCCTCGTCAGTTCCCGGCAGAATCACTCGTAGTGTTCATCTACCCAGACTTTTTTCAGTTCTTCATAGACCTGCGGATCGATCTCCGGGTTGCCCTTGGAATAAGAAGGCAGCAGCTGATCGCCGGCAACAGCCGGATCGGTGCAGCGGTTGTCATTGCGGTACTGCTCACGGACAGCAGGATCTCTCATGTCGGGAATATCCAGCAACACGCCGCCCTGCAGCACAGACTGATAGGCAAAGAAGCCCACCATCCACATATCCACGGCTTCATAGACATCCACGATATCCGCCTTGGGATTGCCCAGGAAATGCTCAATGGCATTCCAGATGGTCACATAGTCGCTGCCGCCGTGACCGAAGGAAAGACCCTTTCTTGCCACATCGTCCAGCGGATTGTAGCGGGTGATGTCGTTGGGGCCGCCATCCCATTCGCCTTCCACCTGATCCAGATTGGCATAGACGGTGTTAATGGCGGTGGCGAATTCCTGAGTCACATCTTCTCTGGCGGTTTCCATTCTGCCCTTGGAGCCGTAGACGGAGTACCAGATGGAGTTTTTGGAAGGGCCAAGGCCGTGGATGCTCTTGCAGATGGCACCGTTTTCCATGGTGACCAGCTCCACGCCCATGTGACCGGACTTGGCACCCATACGCATGGCACGGGCATTGTGGATGCCCTCCATGCCAAAGACCTTCACGGGACGCTGTCCGGAAATATGGATCAGAGGGCCCATGGAGTGGGTGCAGTAGAAAAATGCATGGATGTTGTTGCGCCAGTGGTCGGGGCTGCAGCGGGTCAGGCTGGGCCAGCCCGGCTCACAGTTATGCATATACTCGCCTTCGGCGTACTCGAATTCGCCCAGATCTCCGGCCAGATAACGGCGCTTTATTTCCATGGGGCCGTTCATGTAGCAATAGTTCTCGGCATAGCAGTATTTTCTGCCGGTTTTTTTCACACATTCCATCAGAGCCACAGCCTGTGCCATGGTCTGGCAGGGCAGAACCTCGCTGATCACATCTTTGCCGGATTCCATGGCCTTGATGGCAAAGGGTGCATGCTCCGTGGCATAGTTTGCCAGATAAACAGCATCCATATCGTGCTGAATGAAGGTTTCGTAGTCGGAGTAGTAGGTAATGCGATCGTCGTTGATCTGCTTTTTTGCTTTTTCAAGGCTTTCTGCATGTCCGTCGCAAACAGCTACAAGTTCTGCATGGTCAGAATCTCTGCAATACTCCCACAGAACATGGCCTCTGCCAACACCCAGCAAGCCAATTTTGATTTTGCGCTCCATAGGAACCCCCTCCTAATGTTATTACATTTTTCATTATACTTCTACATCCCGGAAAAAACATGGATTTTTTCCAGCAAAACAAGCACTTTGTCCATATCAATGTTGACAAATATTTTCGCTTTGGGCTATAGTTACGATGAGGTGAGCTCTATGAACAACAACATCTGTAAGTTTATCCATACTGCTCGTGCCGACGAGGCCATCAGCATCCTCCACTTTGTCTATGAGAAGGAAGCGGCTTTCAAAGAGGATTTCATCACATCCTCCGCCAATGCCGTTGCTCTGGTCATGCAGGGAGAAGGTCGCCTGCACACCTCCGGCGGCTCCTTCGGTCTGGAACCGGGTGCGGTTTTCTTCACCTATTCCGCAAAGCCCTACTACATTGAGAATATCAACGATTTGCAATATATCTATATCAGCTTTATCGGTCTGCGTGCCATCGGTCTGCTGGAACGGCTCCCGGTCTCCTATGCCATGCCTGTGGTTTACAACATGGGACATCTCACCAAAACATGGACCGCCGCCTTCGACACCTGCGATGACCAGAATGCCGATTTGTTCTGCGAAGGTCTGCTCCTGTACACCCTCGCCCATCTGTGCAAAAGCGAGCAGGAAGAAAACACCTCCGCCAAGCCTTCCGGCATCCTGTCCGCCAAGCAGTATGTGGATGCCAACTACACCGATCCCAAGCTGGATCTTCGGTCTGTGAGCCAGCGGTTTTCCTACGATTCCAAGTATTTCTCCGCCGCCTTCAAGAGTCTGGTTCGGGTGGGCTTTTCCGATTATCTCCGGGAGCGTCGTCTGAACCATGCCACCATCCTCATCCAGAGCGGCATCACCAACGTCAGCGATCTGGCTGAGTTGTGCGGCTACTCCGATCCCTTCTATTTCTCCAAGTGTTTCAAGAAGAAATACGGACTTTCTCCGAAAAAGTGGCTGTCCAGTCAATCGAAATAAGCAAACCGCCCCTATGGGGCGGTTTTTTCAATCCAGATGAAACACATTTTGCAGATCAATGGCCACGGGGCTGTTGTCGGGGTTGGTCTCCATGATATCGGCCATGAAATCCCACCATTTCCGATTGATCGCAGTATCGGCACCCTTTGCCCACAGGTCGGGATCATCAATTTCGATATAGCCGAACAGGGTCAAAGTTTCCCTGTCCAGAAAGATGGTATAGTTCTTACCGCCATGCGCATGAATCATATCGGCCATTTCCGGCCAGAGTTCATTATGGCGTTTTTCATATTCTGCCTCCTGACCGGGGTAGATCTTCATTTTAAAGCCTTTGATCATATTTTCGTTCCTTTCAACAAATGCGGGGCAGGCAAGCCTGCCCCGCAAAGGGTCGATCGTTCTTACAAATTAATAGACAGTTGCCCAGTCAGCAATGTTCTCACCGGTGAAAGCGAAGGGAGGGCCAACGATGATCTGGGTCTCAGCGGTGTCGCCTGCCAGAACTTCGTAAGTGGTGCCATTGTCAGCGTCGAAGGTAGTGCCGACTTCGCCAACGATGCCATCAGCAATGGCCTTGATCATGTAAGCTGCGCAGTTGCCCACATCGATGGGGTTCCACAGATACATGTAGGGGCAGACCTTGTCGTCGCCGACATAGTCCTTCATTTCGGAGGGCAGACCCAGACCGGCAACCTTGATGGCGCAGCCTTCGGTTTCAGCAACGACCTTAGCAGCGGCCAGAACACCAACGGTGGTGGGGCAGCAGACGCACTCCAGATCGGGGTACTTGGTCATCAGGTTCTGCATTTCGTCGGTAGACTTCTGGGACTCGTCGTCGCCGTAGACAGTCTCGACCAGGGTCAGGTTGGCATACTGCTCAGCCTGCAGGATCTCTTCCATAGCAGCGATCCATGCATTCTGGTTGGTAGCAGTGGAGGAAGCGGACAGGATAGCGAATTCGCCGCCGTCTTCGCCGCACATATCAGCGACGGAGTCCACCAGAACCTGAGCGACTTCGGTCACGCCGGCCTGGTTGACGAACATCTGGGAGCCTTCGGTGTCGGAGTCCAGAGTGACAACGACAACGCCCTGCTCCTTGGCAGCTTCGATAGCGCCCTTCAGAGCAGCTGCATCGTTAGCAGCGATGGCGATACCGTTGACGCCCTGAGCAACCAGCTCGTTGATGATGGTGATCTGGTCATCAGCGGAAGTGGTTTCGGGAGACTTCTCAATAGCGGTGATGCCCATAGCAGCGCAGGCGTCCTGGAAACCGGAGACCATACGAGCCATGTAGGGGTTGGATGCGTCCTTGCAGACGATTGCATAGGTAGCGGCTGCATCAGCAGCATCGTCAGCGGGGGCAGCGGGGGCGCCGCAGGCGGCCAGAGCGAAAACCATAGCCAGAGCCAGCAGCAGAGCAAGCAGTTTCTTCATATTTTTTTCTTCCTTTCAAGTTTGTTTTTATATGAACGCTTTTGCGTACATACCGGAAATTATTTGCTTCTTTTCTTCCAGTTGTTCTTAATGGCTTCCTGAACGGTAGGATAGAGAACAACTACGATCAGCAGTGCGCCAAGGATGATTCGAATGGTCTGACCGCTGAGGTTCACCAGGCCGAGGCCGTAACGGAGCAGACCAATGATAAAGATAGCGACGACCGCACCTACCATGGAGCCCTTGCCGCCGGCGGTGGAGATGCCGCCCAGCACGCACATGGAGATGGCTTCCAGTTCAAAGCCTTCCGCCACATTGCTCTTGACAGAACCCAGATTGGCACAGTAGAACACCGAGGCAAAGCCGCACACCATACCGGTCAGGGCAAATACGGTCATGCGGATCTTCTGCACCTTGATACCGGCATATCTGGCAGCCTTCTGGTTTTCACCCACAGCAAACATCTGGCGGCCAAACACCGTCTTGTGCATCACCAGGCCGAAAATCAGAGCCAGCACGCAGAAGATGAGGAACATATAAGGCACCACACCAACGCGGCCGTAATACAGCTTGTAGAACCAATCAATCTTGGACATACCTGCCGTGGCACCGTCACCCAGAATACGCTCGGACAGACCACGGTAGATAATGTTGGTGGCGAGGGTAACGATCATGGGTGCAAGTTCGGTAAACTTGGTCAAAATCAGACCGTTGAATACACCGCAGACCGTGCCGGTCACCAGCGCCGCCAGAATACCCAGCCAGATCGAGCCGGTTGCATTAAAGACGATGCCCAGCATAGTAGCGGACAAGCAGACATTGCCGCCCACGGAAAGATCGATATCGCCCAGCAGCAGAATATATGCCATAGGCAGGGCGATGTAAGCCTTGACCAGGAAATTGTTGATGTTTGTGAACAGATTGTATGCGTTCAGATAGTTATTGGAAAGGCATACATTCATGATGTTCACGGCGAGGAAGATCAGGACCAACAGAAACTCCCAGCGGACCAGCAAACTCAAAAAGGATCGGTCCTTTACGCTGGATATGGTTCTTCCGGATTTGGTTGCCATCAGATCTCCCTCCCTTCCAGAGCTCTGCGGGCGCTGTTGCGCTGAACGATCACATTGGCCAGCACCGCCAGCAGAATAATGCTTCCCTTCAAGGCCTGCTGCCAGAAGGCATCGATACCCACAAGGCTCAGGGACTTACTGATGATAGCAATGGTAATGGCACCCAGCAGCACGCCAAAGGCACTGCCCTGACCGCCGTTGAGGCTGACACCGCCGATGACACAGGCGGCGATAACATCCATCTCCGCACCGTTGGCCATATTGCCCTGGGCGGTGGCATACATTGCCGTGTACATGGCACCGGCCAAGCCGGCAATTGCACCGTTGACAGAATAGACGGTGATCTTGACCCGGTCAATATTGATGCCGGAGATCTTGGCAGCATCGGCATTGGAGCCGACTTCATAAATCTGGCGGCCAAAGCCGGTCCACTTCAGGAAGGCCAGCATCACAACGAACAAGATCAGAACAATCCAGAACAGATTGTTGATGCCAAGAAAGCTCTTCTGGGCAAAAGTCTTATAACCGGCCAGCATCTGATCGGAGGACACCCACTTGGTATCAGAAACAAAGTAGGTCAGGCCGCGGTAGATATACTGCATGCCCAAGGTGGCGATAATGGGGATCACCTTGCCCTTTGCAATAATCAGGCCGATGACAAAGCCGCACACCAGACCTACCAGAATACTGAAGCCAAAAGCAGCAACGGCATTGGTGATCACACCGTCCCGCATCAGCAGAGAGGTGGACATACCGGAAAGCGCCAAAGTGGCACCGATGGAAATATCGATACCGCCAATCAGCAGCACCATCAGCATGCCGAAGGAGAGCACCATGGTGTAAGCATAGTTTTGCGTCAACTGGGAAATAACGGTAGTGGAGAGAAACTTACCGCCGCTGCGCCACTGGATCACAGCAACCAGCAAAACCATAACCAGCAGCAGGCTGACTTCACGGCTGCGGAGCAACTCGCTCAACCGGGAGTTTTTTTGAAGTGTATTCTTTTTCACAATCACACACTCCCTTCCACAGCACGGTACTTGGCCATGGCCAGCTCCAGAATCTTCTCCTGGGTGGCCTCTTCCCGGCTCAGTTCGCCGGTGACACGGCCTTCGCACATGACCACGATGCGGTCACTCATGCCCAGAATTTCGGGCATTTCGGAAGAAATCATGATGATGGCATAGCCCTGCTGGGCCAGTTCGCCCATGATCTCATAGATGGCAGCTTTTGCGCCAACGTCCACGCCCTTGGTGGGTTCGTCCAAAATCAGCAGCTTAAAGTCGGAACCCAGAGCCTTTGCAACGACCACCTTCTGCTGGTTGCCGCCGGAAAGGCTGCTTGCTTTGTCAAAGACGGTGACGGCCTTGGTATCCACACGCTCTGCCAGATCCTTGGCAGTTTCGTTTTCCTTCTTTTCATTGAGGAACAGCTTGCCCACATAGGACTTCAGCTCCGGCAGGGTGATGTTTCTGCCGATGCCCCAATCCAGGATCAGGCCTTCGATCTGCCGGTTCTCCGGCAGCAGGCCGATACCCATGGAGATGGCCTCTGTGGGGTTATTGACCTTGACTTCCTTGCCTTCCCAGAAGATCTTGCCGGAGGAGAGCTTCTCCACACCGTAGATGGTCTGGACCACTTCCGTTCTTCTGGCACCCACCAGACCGGTGAGGCCCAGGATCTCGCCCTTCCTGACGGAGAAGGACACATCCTTGAAGAAGCCGGTGCGGCACAGGTTCTCCACACGGAGGACTTCCTCGCCGGGGGTCACTTCCGGCTTGGGGAACAGATCTTTGATCTCACGGCCCACCATGGCCTTGATCAGATCGGCATTGGTGATGCCGTCCACATCGTAAGTACCGATATACTGGGCATCCCGGAACACGGTGACACGGGTGGCCAGTGCGTACATATCTTCAAAACGGTGGGAGATGAAAATGATGGAAACACCTTCGTCTCTCAGCTTCCGGGTGATGCGGTAGAGTTCTTCGGACTCGCGCTTGGTCAATGCGGCGGTGGGCTCGTCCATGATGATGATGCGGGCATTGAGGGACAAGGCCTTGGCGATCTCCACCATCTGCTGCTGGGCAACAGACAGGTTGCCCATGAGGGCACGGGAATCAAAATCGGCGTTCAGTTCCTTCAGAAGCCGGTCGGCCTCGGCATACATTTCCTTCCACTGGACGATACCGAACTTCCGCTTCAGGTGGCCGGTGAAAATATTTTCCGCTACAGTCAGATGGGGATAGGCGGTGACATGCTGATAGATGGCGGCGATGCCGGCCTTCTGGGCATCACGGGTACTCTTGAAGTGGACCTTCTTGCCGTTCAGGTACATTTCGCCCTCTTCGGCCTGATGGACACCCATGATGACCTTGATAAAGGTGGATTTACCGGCGCCGTTTTCGCCCATGAGGGCATGAATCTCGCCGGGATACAGATCGAACTGCACTTGATTCAGAGCCTTGACACCGGGGAAAATCTTGGTGATGCCCCGCAGTTCCAGAACAGGATTGCTCATCGGCAGTCCTCCTCTCAAATTTTTAGCACTTCGCACAAACCTTGCGACTCGTTTTTGTAAAAACCTACAAAAAGTTCCGTTATTTCCCGGAAACGCAGGTTTGCTATAGTTTTTATGTATCATAACATTAACGCTTCCGTTTTTCAACCTCTTATTTTTATGGTCTTGACCATTGCATTTTCAAGGAAAACAGCGTATAATTTGAGACAATGAAAATCGTCCCTACACTATAAATAAAGGAGATTAAACATATGACCCGTTTTGAAAGCGCAAAGGCTGCCTATGCCCGTTTCGGCATTGACGTGGAAAACGCCATGGAAAAGGCCGCAAAGACCTCCATTTCCATGCACTGCTGGCAGGGCGATGACGTCCGCGGTTTCGACACCGACCCCAACAAGCCCCTCACCGGCGGCATTCAGACCACCGGCAACTATCCCGGCCGTGCACGGACCCCCGAGGAGCTGATGGCTGATATCGATGTGGTTCTGAAGTTCATCCCCGGCATCACCAAGATGAACCTCCATGCCTGCTACGCCATTTTTGACGAGACCAACGGCGGCTGGGTGGACCGTGACAAGCTGGAGCCCAAGCACTTCAAGAAGTGGGTGGACTTCTGCAAGGAGCGCGGTCTGGGCTGCGACTTCAACCCCACCTTCTTCTCCCACCCCAAGTGCGATCCTCTGACTCTGGCCAGCCCCAACGAGGAGACCAGAAAGTTCTGGATCGACCACGGCAAGGCCTGTATCCGCATCAGCCAGTATCTGGCAGAAGAGCTGGGTCAGCCCTGCGTCATGAACATCTGGACCGGCGACGGCTTCAAGGATATTCCCGCCGACCGCATGGGTCCCCGTATGCGTTATAAGGAATCCATCGACGCCATTCTGGCTGAGCCCTTCGATTTCAGCAAGGTCAAGCCCTGCGTGGAGAGCAAGGTCTTCGGCATCGGTGTGGAAAGCTACACCGTCGGCTCCGCCGAGTTCTCTCTGGCCTATGCCGCTGCCAACAAGGATAAGTGCATCCCCCTCATGGACAACGGTCACTATCATCCCACGGAAGTGGTCTCCGACAAGATCCCCGCTCTGCTGACCTTCTTCCCCGAGATCGCCCTGCACATCACCCGCGGCGTCCGCTGGGACTCCGACCATGTGCTGATTTTGGACGATGAGACCAAGGAACTCTTCAAGGAGATCGTCCGCTGCGGCGGTCTGGACGGCCGTGTGGACATCGCTCTGGACTACTTCGATGCCTCCATCAACCGTCTGGCAGCATGGACTGTGGGTATGCGCAACGCCCAGAAGGCTCTGCTCATGGCTCTGGTCACCCCCGACATGAAGGCACAGCAGGACGTCAACGACTGGACCGAAATTCTGGTCATGAATGAAGAATACAAGACCCTGCCCTTCGGCGATATCTGGGCCGAATACTGCACCCGTCAGAACGTTCCCGCCGACGAGAGCTGGTACGCCACCGTCAAGACCTACGAAAAAGATGTGCTGCTGAAGCGTGTCTGATAGGAGGTACATAACACCATGTTTTTTGAAAAGAATGCTCAGCGTCTTGCTGATTTTGCCCGTATTTCCCAGACCGCAGGCGCCCGTGCCGACTATGTCCAGGGCGGCGGCGGCAACACCTCCGTCAAGTTCCCCGACGGTCTCATGGCCATCAAGGCCTCCGGCTTCTGCCTGAAGGACATCCGTCCCGACAAGGCCTATGCCGTGCTGGACGGCGCTGCCATCCGTGATTTCTATCTGACCAGCGAGCCCTCCCAGTTTGAAAATGTGGAAACCGCCGGTTCTACCAAGGCAAAAGAGTCCGTTCAGACCATTGAAGGTCTGGATGCCCTCCGCCCCTCCGTGGAAGCAGGCTTCCACTCCATCCTCAAGACCTTTGTGGTCCATACCCACAGCGTCTATGCCAATCTGGCAACCTGCGCCTGCAACTGCAAAGAGCTGGCTGAAAAGGCCTTTGCCGGTGCGGACTATTCCTGGGGCTGGGTGGACTACACCGATCCCGGTGCCAACCTGACCTTCGCCATCCGTGATGAGCTGAAGCGTGTGGAAGCTGCCACCGGCAAGGTGCCCTCCATCATCCTCATGCAGAACCACGGGATCATCGCCCATGACGACGACCCCGACAAGGTTCTGGCATACCATGCCGATGCCAACGAGCGCATTGCTGCCCTCTACGGTCTCACCGGCTCCTCCTTCCCCAAGGTGGAGATCAAGCAGGTGGAAGAGGGTCTCTACGAGAACGCCACTCCCTATCTGACCAAGGCCATGGCAGGCGGCAGATACACCGAGAGCTTCCTGCTGGAGCAGCCCCTGTATCCCGATCAGATGGTGTTCCTCATCGGCTCTTTCTCCATGGACAAGGATACCGTGGAAGAGGGTCAGTGCGTGGCTTATTCCGACGGCCGTGTGCTCATGCGCATGGACGAGAAGAAGGCTCAGGTCTTTGCTGAGACGCTGACCGCTGTTGTTTACATCATCGACGCCATCGAAAAAGCAGGCAACCCCCTGTCCACCATGGGCGAGGCTGCCAAGCACTTCATCGCCAACTGGGAAAGCGAAAAGTACCGCAAGTCCCTGGCAGGCAAAAAGTAAGGAGGACATCATGAGCAAGAAAATTTACAATCTGCTTGCCTTCGATCTGGGCGCCAGCAACGGCAGAGCCATTCTGGGCCGCTTCGACGGCGACAAGGTGGAAATGCAGGAGCTGCACCGCTTTGAAAACAACTACATCGAAATGAACGGCGTGTACTACTGGGACCTGCCCTACCTCTACAACAATCTGAAGCAGGGTCTTCTGGCCTTCAAGCAGCTGAACATCGGCGAGCTGGACTGCTTCGGTATTGACACTTGGGGCGTGGACTTCGGTCTGCTGGACAAAAACGGTCATCTGCTGGGTAACCCCCGCTCCTACCGCTACGCCAAGAACGAGGACATGGAGCGAGTTTGGGAAACCATCGATTTCCCCACCCAGTTCCGCCGCACCGGCATCGCCGCCATGAACTTCAACACCGTCTATCAGCTGGCAAGAAGAAAGGCTGAGGGCGATGTGGCTCTGGAAAACGCCGAGAAGCTTCTGCTGATGCCCGACCTGTTGGGCTACTTCCTCACCGGTGAAGCCAAGACCGAATACACCAATCTGACCACCACCATGCTCTACAATCCCACCACCAAGGACTACGACTGGGAGAGCATCGATGAACTGGGTCTGCCCAGAAAGATTTTCACCGAGACTGACCGTGCAGGTCAGCTCCGCGGCAAGCTCCGTCCCGAACTGGCAGAGGAGATCGGCATCAATCAGGCCAATTTCGCCGCTGTCGGTACCCATGACACCGCTTCCGCCGTGGCCGCTATCCCCGGCACCGGCAGCTTCGCCTTCTGCTCCAGCGGTACCCGGGCTTTGTTCGGTGTGGAGACCGACGAGCCCATCCTCACCGACTCCGTCCGGGAAGCCAACTTCGCCAACGAGGGCACCATTCAGGGCGGCTTCCGTCCTCTGAAGAACATCATGGGTATGTGGCTCATTCAGGACTGCCGCCGTGACTGGGCAAAGAAGACCGGCGTGACCTATTCCTGGAATGAGATCGTGGAAGAAGCCAAGAAAGCCGAGCCCTTCCGCACCATCATCGATCCCGACTATGAAGAATTCTTCGGCGGCGGCGACATGGTCCGCAAGGTGCAGGACTACTGCCGCAAGGTGGGTCAGCCTGTCCCCGAGACTGTTGGTCAGGTGGCAAGAGCCATCTACGAGTCTCTGGCTCTGAAGTACCGCTGGGCCCTGGAGCGTCTGGAGGAAATCAAGGGTCAGAAGATCACCCAGCTGAATATCGTCGGCGGCGGCATCAACAACAAGTTCCTGGATCAGCTGGTTGCTGACTCCCTGGACCGTCCTGTGGTCACCGGCCCTGTGGAAGGCG
This sequence comes from Candidatus Avilachnospira sp., assembly GCA_045579045.1. Taxonomy (GTDB): domain Bacteria; phylum Bacillota; class Clostridia; order Oscillospirales; family Oscillospiraceae; genus Avoscillospira. The sequence goes on along the minus strand of JAZNLL010000106.1, from coordinate 4,211 downwards.
CTGCCATCGGCAACATTCTGTCTCAGGCCATGGCTTTGGGCGCTGTGAAGGATCTGGAAGACCTGCGCCGCGTTGTCCGCAACTCCGAGGATGTCAATGACTTTACCCCCAACCATACCGCAGACTGGGACCGTGCTTACGAAGTCCTGCTGAGCCTGCTGTAAGATATCAAAAGGCAGGCAGGAGGAATTCTGCCTGCTTTTTTACCACCTCTCAGTCATTTGCTTCGCAAATGCCAGCTCCCCTCAAGGGGAGCCTTATAAAAACGAAAGGAATTTGCTTATGAATATTGAATATATCCACCCTGCTGACCAATTGGTCATGTTCATGCAGCGTATTTACGACAAGGGTCTGACCACCACCTCCGGCGGCAACCTGTCCATCATGGACTCTGACGGCAGCATCTGGATCACCCCTGCCGGCGTGGACAAGGGCACGCTGACCCGTCGGGATATCGTCTGTGTCCATCCCGATGGCACCATCGAAGGACCTCACAAGCCCTCCTCCGAGCTGCCCTTCCATGTCTCCGTCTACAAAATGCGTCCCGATCTGAAGGCCGTTCTCCATGCCCATCCCCCGGCATTGGTGGCCTTCTCCATCATCCGCAAGGTTCCCAATCTGGATTTGATTCCGTCCGTCCGCCGGGTGTGCAGCGATGTCCGCATCGCCACCTACGGTGTCCCCGGCAGCGATGATCTGGGCGCCAAGATCGGCAAGGTCTTTGCCGACGGCTGCGACATCGCCATGCTGGAAAACCACGGTGTCTGCATCGGTGCGCCCGATATGTTCACCGCCTTCCAGCGGTTTGAGACCCTCAACTATGCCGCCGAGCTGGAAATTCTGGCTGCCAAGATCGGTAAAGCCACCCCTCTGACGGAAGAGCAGCAGAAGATGGCCACCACCAATTTCCACACCAAGCTGGATGATTTCATCCCCAGAACCCACACCTCCGAGGAGCAGTCTGCACGGCGGGATATGATTACTCTTATCCGCCGCAGCTACCGCATGGGTCTGTTCACCGCCACCCACGGCACTTATTCCGTCCGTCTGGCCGATGACAGCTTCCTCATCACCCCCTTCGGCAAGGACAGAGCCTATCTAGAGGAGGAAGATCTGGTTCGGGTCAAGGGCGGCATGAAGGAGCTTGGAAAAGTTCCCTCCCGGGCTGTCCATTTCCACGATCTCATCTACAAGAACAATCCCGAGATCCGTGCCATTCTTCAGGCCCATCCCCTCAATGCCATGGCCTTTGCCGTCACCGATGCCAAGTTCGATCCCAGAACCATTCCCGAAAGCTATATCCTGCTCCGGGATATTAAAAAGATGCCTTACGACAACATCTACACCGATCCGGACAAGCTTTCCAGAGAGTTTGGCCCTGCCAGCCCCGCCATGATGCTGGAAGATGACTGCGTCATCGTCACCGGCAACAGCCTGCTGCAGGCCTTCGACCGTCTGGAAGTGCTGGAGTCCACCGCTCATTCCATCATCAACTCTACCGGCATCGGACAGATCGTCCACATCACCGATGAAGAAGTGGAAGATTTGAAAAAGGCCTTCCATCTGGAGGGATAAGCCTTGAAAGAATACGAAATCGTGGCGAAATTCCTCAACGGCTGCGCCGGTGATGCCAGACCCCAGACCTTCTTTGAGGAAGCAGAGCTGGACGACACCGATGCCTTCGTCCGCACCAAGCACTATGCGGATTTTGAGAAGTTCGTCAAGGAAGTTCTCCCCACAGGACAGATCGTCTACACCTACGACAACGGCACCGTCCGTTACGTCTACGAATTCACGGAGATATAAAAGAAGCACCCACCTTTCCGGTGGGTGCTTCTTTTGGTGCGGGCATGGGGACTTGAACCCACACGCGAAAGCACAGGAACCTAACGGTAACGTAACCTCAGTGAAGGTCGTCCATAAAACTGAAACGCAGCCCAAAATGGTTGCATTTTAGCTTTGCAACCGTTTTGGATTGCGTAGCCATTCACTTGAGCAAAAGAGCTGCAATGATTGCGATAGCTGTACTGGACAACGTACCGACAAGATACTTCTCAGCGAAACTTTGATTATCCAGTTGCTTGTAACGAGCCAAACTCTTAGCGGTAAGTACAAAGCCAATGGCTCCAATTTGATTACAGAGAACCAAGATAACCGTAAGAATACGCTCCAGTTTTCCGATAATGTTACCAACAGGTGGCTCTTTCTTCTGACTGCTATTATTTGCAGCACCGGATACATAAGTAGATAACTTTTTCACAAAAACAGATGCTGGATCAAGAATAATGACAAATATCAAAACATAACGCAAAACTTGTTCTATCGGAATCATTGATGCCAAGTTTATAAGCCAATCCCTTGTCTGTCCATCTAGAGCAAACATGTAGTTGGTTGCATATATGATTAAAATGTGTAGCATCTGATCAATTACAAACAAGGAGAAATGCACTATAGGTGTTTTTAATTTTTTGTCGACAAGAATCCTAATCCAGTCAATAATAAAGTGTGAAAAAGCAATAACCACAAACGGAAGCCACACAATATCAAACGGAATGCACAAGAAGGTCGCAGCAGCAATCACAACAGTATATACAAATGCATGACCTGCCAAATATCGAAACTTCTGTGTTTTCTTTTCTGCCCAATCAGCAGATTGCAGTGAAAAGTCTGCAATTAAGTGTGCAGACAAAAGGAGCCACAGGGACATATCTTTATCTCTCCCATCGTATGTTAGTCATTTCGTTGATTGCAGTAATAGCCATATTTCTGGCGGTGTAGATGTTTCCTGCCTTCATCGTTTTCTCAATCGTCTGTCTGCTAATATCCATTATGCTAGCCAGTTTTGTAGGAATACCTCGCTGCTTTCCACTGGTTATGTAAAACTTTCTTTCCTCCCGGATATCTTCTGCATTTATGGGATCAATGATTTCAACCAAGCTATACTTCAGTCGGTCAAACGGCAATGGGCGCATAATTTTTTCCATTTCATGGGCAAGCATGGATTTTTCATGCAAAAAAGGCTCAATGCCATATGGCGTGACATAATCATAAGCGCGAACATAGTAATTGCAAATTGGGAATAATAGTTCTGTCATTAGCATGATCTGGTTTTGATATACACTTTGCTTTGCCATAATGGAAGCAGCACCGCCAATTATGGTGTTGATTGTAATATCGGATTGGCTACCAGATAAAAACAAAATGGGATAACCTTCGCTGTCATCGGCATTTTTTATTGCATGTCGCGCGTTGTGGTAAGCTGGACCATCTTGCCCAGTGGTACCTTTATTATCAAGCTGCACATCCCAACCACCGACACCAATACCAGCACGGATCTCAACAGGGTGTAGCCACAAAGAGAGCATTCGATAGTATAAGTATGCAGCTTCGGGAGAGGAAAAAAGTCCTTGAACTTCGTCACCTGCACTAAAATCCACTTCACGTACAATCTCTCTGTGATATAAACGATTTAGCAGATGAATAACATCCATAATGTAGTATTGGATGTTATTTCTATCCTCTTTTGTATAACTTCTGGATTTTTTTAGGTCAATAATTAATGCTGCGTAGTTTTGCGACATATTCCATTCACCTCTATGGTCAGTATACCACATAAAGCAAAAAAAGCAACCCAAAACGGTTGCTTTTTTGTTTCGCAGCCAATTTGGGCTGCGTTTTGGTGCGGGCATGGGGACTTGAACCCCAACGCACAAGGCACAGGAACCTAAATCCTGCATGTCTGCCAATTCCATCATGCCCGCATGTAACCATGATTTTACCACACAGGCAAAACTCTGTCAACGCATGAAAATGCCACCCTTTCGGGTGGCTTTTTTGTTGTTTATCAGCCATAGACGGCCAGCAGAAAGCCGGCAGCGATGACACCGGCCACATTGGGGCCCATGGCATGCATCAGCAGGAAGTTGGAGGGGTTCTCCTTCTGGCCTTCCACCTGAGAAACACGGGCTGCCATGGGAACGGCGGAGACACCGGCAGAGCCGATGAGGGAGTTGACCTTGCCGCCGGTGAGGGCATACATGATCAGACCGCCCAGGGTGGAGATGGCGAAGGCCACCAGACCCAGAACCACGATCTTGATGGTTTCCCAGCTCAGGAACTGAGAAGCCACGGTAGTGGCACCGACGGAGATGCCCAGGAACACGGTGACGATGTTCATCAGACCGTTCTGAACCGTATCGGACAGACGCTCG
>JAZNLL010000105.1:0-16952 GCA_045579045.1 Candidatus Avilachnospira sp. | reverse complement strand
CCCTGCAACGGTTCTTCGGATATACGATCAACGGTGCCAAGGGCAAGCCTACCAATTCGGAATTCATCGCCCTGATCGCAGACCGCCTGCAGCTGCAGCTGCGGGAACTGGAACGGGCTATGCCCCGTCAAATCGGCTGATGCGTCCCCATAAACAAAAAACACCGCGAGCATTTGCTCGTGGTGTTTTTTGTTTATGATTTACCGTTTTGCGATGACTTCGCACTCTACCAGTACACCTTTGGGAAGATTGGACACTTCCACGCAGGAGCGGGCAGGGGGATTGGAAGGAAAGTACTCGGCATAAATACCGTTAAAGGTGACAAACTGACTCAGATCGGTCATAAACACGGTGGTCTTGACCACATTGGAGAAGTCCAGTCCGGCAGCGTTTAAAACGGCTTTGATATTGGAAAACATCTGTCTGGCCTGTTCTTCAATGCCGCCTTCAACGATCACACCGGTTTCGGGAACCAGAGGAATTTGACCGGAGCAAAATACGAATTCACCGCAGTCAATGGCCTGGGAATAAGGGCCTACGGCAGCAGGGGCTTCTTTTGTCTGAATAACCTTGGACATCACAAAACCTCCTAAGTTAACATAAAAATATTATTTACAACTTATTGGCGCTGGAATTTCCAAGCCAGATACTCATCGTAAGTGCCCATGCGGTCGATGATGGAGCCATCGGGCTGGAATTCGATGATGCGGTTGGCAACAGATTCGAGCATTTCGTGGTCATGGGTAGCCAGCAGAATGTTGCCGGGGAAGGCGATCAGACCCTTGTTGACAGCCTGAATGGACTCCATGTCCAGATGGTTGGTGGGCTGATCCATCAGCACCACATTGGCACCGGAGAGCATCATTCTGGAGAGCATGCAGCGGACCTTCTCACCGCCGGAAAGGACATGGACGGGCTTGAAGGCATCTTCGCCGGAGAACAGCATTCTGCCGAGGAAGCCGCGGAGATAGACATCGTCCTTCTTGATGGAGAAATCGCGGATCCAATCCACCAGAGATTCCTCGTGACCTTCGAAATATTCGGTGTTGTCCTTGGGCAGATAAGTCTGACTGGTGGTCTGACCCCATTTGACTGAACCTTCATCAGGCTCCATCTCACCCATAAGGATCTTGAACATGACGGTCTGTGCCAGCTCGTTTTCACCGACGAAGCCGATCTTGTCGCCTTTCTTCAGGTTGAAGGTGACTTTGTCCAGCAGCTTTACACCGTCAATGGTCTTGGAAACATCGGTGACGAACAGAATATCCTTGCCAACTTCACGTTCGGGGGAGAAGCCCACGAAGGGATAGCGGCGGGAAGAAGCGGGCATTTCTTCGATGGACAGCTTGTCCAGCAGTTTTCTTCTGGAGGTTGCCTGTTTGCTCTTGGCCTTGTTGGCGGCGAAACGGGCGATAAAGGTCTGCAGTTCTTCAATCTTTTCCTGATTGCGCTTGTTCTTGTTTTTGATCAGGCTCTGAATCAGCTGAGAGGACTCATACCAGAAGTCGTAGTTACCGACATACATCTTGATCTTGCCGTAGTCGATATCCACGATGTGGGTGCAGACGGTGTTGAGGAAGTGGCGGTCATGGCTGACCACGATGACAGTGCCTTCATAATCCAGCAGGAAATCCTCCAGCCAGTTGATGGCTTCGATGTCCAGGTTGTTGGTAGGCTCGTCCAGCATGATAATATCGGGCTTGCCGAACAGGGCTCTTGCCAGCAGAACCTTCACCTTCAGTCGGGGATCGGTATCGCCCATGAGATCGTAGTGCAGTTCTACAGGAATACCCAGACCCTGCAGGATACGGCTGGCATCGGATTCGGCTTCCCAGCCGTCCATTTCGGCAAATTCTGCCTCCAGTTCTGCGGCACGCAGTCCGTCTTCCTCGGAGAAATCCTCCTTGGCATAGAGGGCATCCTTTTCCTGCATAACGGCGAAGAGCTTTTCGTTGCCCTGAATGACGGTGTCCATAATGGGCAGGGTATCATACTGGAACTGATCCTGCTTCAGAACGGACATACGGACATCGGGCTGAATGGAAACATGACCGGTGGTGCTGTCCAGATCACCGGAAAGGACTTTCAGAAAGGTGGATTTACCGGCACCGTTGGCGCCGATGATACCGTAACAGTTGCCGGCCACAAACTGCAGGTCTACCTGCTTGAACAAAACGCTGCCGCCGAACTGTACGGAAAGATTGCTGACTGTGATCATTTGACATTACCTCGCATAGTTATTCATACTAACTATAACACAAAAATACTGTTGTGACAAGAATGAAAACGGATTCCCACGCCGCCTTTGGCGGCTCGGAATGACGCGATTATTGGGGTGTCATTGCGAGGAGCAAAGCGACGTGGCAATCCGCATTTCCGCAAAGATAAAGGACTGCTCTTTCGAGCAGCCCTTTATCCGTTCTCTTCTTTCAGGTTTTCCAACGCCACGCGGACAGCCTCTACCACGAAAGCGGAGAAGGTGCAGTCCCGACCGCGGATAGCCTCTTCGATCTGTTCAATGAGATCATTGGGGAAACGAACACTTTTATTTGTTGTGGGCGGAACATTGGGAATAATGAACTTAGCCATACATACTAACCTCGTCATACAATTTGTATTATAATTGTATTGCGGAATAAGTAGAAATGTTGTATGATAGACGTGCAACAAAAGCATTATGGAGGTCTGTGTTATGGACAGCTTACCCAAGTATTATACTGTTTTATACAATGCGGTAACGGATGCACTCGCAGAAATGGATAATCTGAATTTCGGTCGCGCCATAGAGATTTTGGTTACGGGACAGCAGTCTGCCGAGGAGATCTATCTGGATATGACAGAATCAGAAAATTGAATTTTCTGTGAACCCTCTTGCAAATTTCAAATATGTGGTTATAATTAGGTTAGCACTCAAAGAGAAAGAGTGCTAACCTAATTCGATTTTAAGGATGTGTACCCATGAAGAAAAAAGAATTTCGGGCGGAGAGCAAGCGGCTTCTCGACCTGATGATCAATTCCATTTATACCAATCAGGAAATTTTCCTGCGTGAGCTGATTTCCAACGCTTCCGATGCCATCGATAAGCTAGCTTACCGGGCTTTGACCGACCAGAATGTAGGTCTGAACCGGGACGATTTTGCCATCTGGCTGAAGGCAGACGAGAAATACCGCCTGCTGACCGTTTCCGACAACGGCATCGGTATGTCCAGGGAGGAGATGGAGGAGAACCTCGGCACCATCGCCAAGAGCGGTTCTCTGGCCTTTAAGAAAGAGCTGGACGAAAATGCCGATGTGGATATCATTGGCCAGTTCGGTGTTGGCTTCTATTCTGCCTTTATGGTGGCGGATAACATCACCGTCGTTTCCAAGAAGTATGGCAGCGACGAAGCATGGATGTGGCAGTCTGCCGGTGCTGACGGCTATACTCTGACTCCCTGCGATAAGGAAACTGCCGGTACGGAGATCATTCTGAAGCTGAGAGAGGATACAGAGGACGAGCAGTATTCCCGTTATCTTAAGAATTGGGAACTGCGGAACCTGGTCAAAAAGTACTCCGATTACATCCGGTATCCCGTGAAAATGGATGTCCAGACCCAGAAGATGAAGGAAATGCCGGAAGGCGATGAAAATGCCAAGCCTGAGTATGAGACCGTCACCGAGACGGAAACCTTCAACTCCATGGTGCCCTTGTGGCAGAAGCCCAAGAAGGACATCACCGAGGAAGAATACCACGGCTTCTACAAGGATAAGTTCTTCGATTTTGAAGATCCTTTGGCAACCATTCACTTCAGTGTGGAAGGTGCTGTGACCTATAAGGCCATGCTGTTCGTTCCCGGCAAGACCCCTTATAATTACTACACCAAGGAGTATAAGAAGGGTCTGCAGCTCTATTCTTCCGGTGTGCTCATCATGGAGAACTGCGAAGACCTGCTGCCGGAGCACTTCCGCTTTGTCAAGGGTGTGGTGGATTCTCAGGATCTGAGCCTGAACATTTCCCGTGAGATGCTCCAGCATGACCGTCAGCTGAAGTTCATCGCTGCCAATCTGGAAAAGAAGATCAAGGCAGAGCTGGTGAAGCTGCTGAAGAACGATCGGGAGAAGTATGAAAAGTTCTTTGCTGCCTTTGGTCGTCAGCTGAAATACGGTGTGGTGGCGGAATACGGCGCCCACAAGGATCTGCTGCAGGAACTGCTGATGTTCTGGTCTGCCAAGGAAGAAAAACTGGTGACTCTGCAGGAATATGCCGATGCCATGGGCGAAGAGCAGAAGTATATTTATTATGCTGCGGGTGAGAGCCGCAGCCGTCTGGCGCAGCTGCCTCAGGCAGAACTGGTGCGGGAAAAGGGCTATGACATTCTGTATTTCACCGAGGATGTGGATGAATTTGTCCCCCAGACCCTCATGCGGTTTAACGAAAAGGAATTCCGCAACATTGCCACGGAGGATCTGGGTCTGCAGACCGAAGAGGAGAAGAAGCAGGCAGAAGAAACTGCTCAGACCCATCAGTCGGTTCTGGACTTCGTCAAGGAAACTCTGGGTGAAAAGGCCAAGGAAGTCCGCATCAGCAAGACCCTCCGCAGCCATCCCGTGTGCCTTGTTCCCGAAGCCGGTATGAGCTTCGAGATGGAGAAGTATATGAAGCGCGTCAATCCCGAATTTGCCTATGAAAGCGGCAGAATTCTGGAGCTGAATGCCTCTCATCCCGTCTTTGCGGCTCTGGAAGCAGCCATGGACGCCGATAAGGAAAAGGCAGAAAAGTATGCCAAACTCCTCTGGTGTCAGGCTCTGCTCATCGCCGACCTGCCTCTGGAAAACCCCACAGAATACACCGATCTGGTTTGCAGTTTGATGATCTGATAGTAAAAAGAAGCACCGTAAGGTGCTTCTTTTTTGCTTATTCTTCGCCGGGAACGTCCACGATCTCGGCTTCGACAGTTTCCACAAAGTCTTCTTCGGTGACTTCTACGATATCGGCGTCGGGAGTATCCATATCCACACGCTGGGCCTTCAGCTCTGCAATGTAATCCTGCAGATCTGCGATGGTCTGCTTGGCTTCATCGATCTGCTGACACCAGGGCAGGTATTCGGCTTCATCCAGTTCTTCGCCGACCACATAATCCCGGTAGTACAGCTTGCCCAGCTCCTGCTGAGCCTTCTTGATCTTATCTTCCTCAGAATAGATGGACACATTGGCCTTGGCGATCTCAGCCAGCTGCTTGGTCTTTTTTGCAGCAGCCTGAGCAGCCTCAGCTGCTTTTTCGCGGATGGTATCCAGATTATCCAGAAATGCCATGATATAGACTCCTTTCAAAGGTCATTTTTTCTTAATTATAGCATGTTTTTGCCGAAAAACAACGAAAATATCAAATCTGCTGCGCCTCTTCCTCGGCTTCTTCCTGCGCCTTGCGGAGCTTATTGACAAACAGCTGCTCTGTCTGAGGTTTTTTTACCTTGAGGATATAGACCATCACGGCGATGGCGGCAACGGCAGACACGGCTGCCAGCAGCTGGCTGACCCGGATGCCGGTGCCGAACAGATACAGACTGTCTGTCCGCAGACCTTCGATCCAGGCTCTGCCAAGACCGTACCAGATCACATAGCCCAAGAACACCTGACCGTCAAACTTCCGTTTCTTGCTGACAAAGTGCAGCAAAACGAAACCGACCAGATTCCAAAGGGATTCATACAGGAAGGTAGGATGATAATAGACCACCTCTCCGCCGTTGACAAGACCCATCTTCAGGAAAGAATCCGTCACAGCACCGTGAGCCTCCCGGTTCATAAAGTTGCCCCAGCGACCGATCATCTGACCGATCAGCAGACCCAGCGCACCGATGTCCATAAGGGGCAGAAGGGGTACTTTTTTGATTTTGCAGAACAAAACTGCTGCAATAATGGAGCCAATGACGGCACCGTAGATGGCAATGCCGCCCTCCCAGATATAGAGAACGGAAATGGGATTGTCTTTATAACTCTCCCATTCAAAGATGCAGTAGTACAGCCTTGCGCAGATGACGGCGGCGGGAACGGCCACAAAGATAAAATCCAGAATGTTATCCTGTACCAACCCGAATTCATCTACACGGCGCATGGCATAGATGACAGCCAAAGCAAATCCAAGAGCAATGATAATGCCGTACCAGTAGATGTCTTTTCCAAACAGGGTAAAGGCCACCCGGCTTGGATTTAGTTCAATACCCAAATTGGGGAAAGTGATGGGACTCATATTGCAGCCTCCTTAACCAATGGGACGGATGACGGACATGGCACTTCGGTCTTCTGTGACGGTTCTGTTCAGGAATTCCGCCACCTGCTCCATGCCAATTTCCCGGAACCGCTCCGGGAAAGCCAGGTAATCCGTTCCCTCAAAATGATAAGCACACATCCGGTAGCAAATACTGGAAAAACTGTCCAAATTCCGCATCCTCCGGCCAAGGGCAGAACGCTTTAGCCGCAGGAACAAATCCTCATCCAAGCCATTTTTGGAAAGCTTTTCCGCTTCTTTGAGAATGGCTTCCAGAACAGCCTCCGGATCACGGCTGTCACCGCCGGCGGAAATGAGGGAGGCACCCTTGATGCCCTCGTAACCAACGGAGAACCCGGCATCAATGAGATTGTCTTCATAGAGCCGTGTATACAGGGGAGAGGACTCACCCATGAGAATTTCCGCAGCCAAGTCGCCGATGATCTCCTGTGCCATAGAATCGTCACCGCCCTTTGCGGGTTCGGCTTTGAAACCAAAGGCAAACATCGGCATGGAAACTTCCATTTTCTTTTCCGACCGCTTACGGACGGGAGACATTTCTTCCTGTGCCCCGTAATCACGGATGGGTGCTGCGTGTCCTTTGGGAACAACCGCCTCTGCCAGATCAAAGACCATCTGCGGCTCCACATCGCCCACCACACAGAGCATCATGTTCTCCGGTGTGTAGAATGCGTTGTAGCATTGATACAGCGTTTCATCGGTAATTTCCCGAATACTTTCCACCGTACCGGCGATGGGATTGCGAATGGGGTGATTTTGATACATGGCAGCAAACAGTTCTTCAAAGATGCAGCTGTCGGGGCTGTCTTCGTACATCCGAATTTCCTGGGCGATGATACCCTGCTCTTTTTCCACACTTTCTTTGGTGAAATAGGGGGTAGTGACATATTCCAGCAGGATTTTCAGATTTTCCTTCACATAGTCGGTACATTCCACATAGTATGCGGTCATGTCATAGCTGGTGAAGGCATTGGGACTGCCGCCAAACTCAGAGAACATATACATGGCATTGCCGTTGGGCATGTCAAACATTTTGTGCTCCAGATAATGGGCAACACCTTCGGGGGTCACATAGCTTTTGCCATCCAGAGAAAAACGGGTGTCCATGGAGCCGTAATTAACGGCAAAGAAGGCATGGGTCTTGGCAAAACCGTCTTTGGGGATGACCCGCACCAGAAGTCCGTTGTCCAGACGGGCTTCATAGACCCGTTCACCCAGATGAGGATAAGGTTTCAAAATCATACTTCTGCTCCGTTAAGAAAGTAAACTGTGTCCAGAGAAAGACTGTTGGCGGCCTCTACGACCTGTTCCCTGGTAACAGTCTGCAATCTGGCAGCAAAGTCATCCATGGTGTCGGTGAAACCTGCAATGGCCTGTCCGATGGCATAATCGTCCAGCCTTCCGGGGCTGTCATTTCCGGCTTTCAAAGAGGAAATAAGGTAAGAACGGGCAGACTCCAGCTCCGCTTCGGTGATCTGTCCTTGTTTACACAGCTCCAGCTGATGGAGGATGCCTTCCAACGCGATCTCATAATTCCGGAATTCGATGCCGCAGTCTACCATCATGACGCCTTTGAACTTATCCATGGAGGAACTGGCATAGTAGCACAGGGACTGGGCTTCCCGGATCTCTACAAACAGCTTGCTGGTCATGCCGCTGCCGTAGATCGCGTTCAGCATAGTCAGGGCAGGATAACGAGGATCTTCCACGGTGATATCTGTCCGCAGACCGATGGTCAGTTTGCCCTGGGTCACATCCATGGCTTCCTGCACATACTGCACATCCCGTTGGGGGCGGATCACAGCGGTTCCGGGCATGGGCTGCACCTGACGGTCAGGCAGCTGCTTCAGCAGCTTGTCCATGGACTGCAGTACGGCTTCTTTGGACTGCTGCCCCAGATAGAACAACTCGATGGGGGAGGTGGACAGCATCTTCTGCCACCGCTCGTACAGGTTTTTACCGTTGATGCCGGACAGCGTTTCCTTTTCTCCCAGCCGAGGAACGGAATAGGCTTCCTCTTTGCACATGTGATGCAGCAAGCGATTGACAGCCCATGCACGCTTGTCGTTGATGCGGCTGTCGAGGGTGTTGGCAAGGTTCAGTGCTTCGCTTTCCACATATTCCTCTACAAACCCCTCCGGTGCGCCGCAGGGCTCAAAGAGCAGCTGACCCAGAAACTCCATCATCTGAGAAAACAGCGGTTCATTTTCGGCATAGCGGTCTTCCAGAAAATCCGTGTACAGACCGACCGTCTGCACCTCGCCCTTCTTACGGACAAGAGTTCCTATGGTGGCACCGTAGAGATGATCCAGTCGGTGGGAAATGGACTGCATATCGGGATAAGCCCGGCAGCCTCGCAGCAATACACTGGGCAGGAGGGCATTGGGAGCAGCGTCTTCCAATGTCAAAGGCTGCAAAAGGTTAAAACTGAAGCAGCCGGTTTTGAAACGGTCAGTCTGAAACACATTCAGAAACACACCGGGCAACAGTTGGATTCGTTCAGTCAGCATATCAACATTCCTTTCGTTCCCTTATTATACAATCATTTTCTCCAAAAGTAAAAGGAATTGTCAAAGAATATACTTGTACTTTCCTGCAGTTTCATGTAAACTATTTGTAATACTTTTTTGATTTGGAGAACCCTATGCAGTGGCTTGAATTGACGATAAAGACAACTTCTGCCGGTATCGATACCGTGGCAGAACACCTGACCGTTCTGGGCTATGACAGCTTCATTATGGACGATCAGGCTGATTTTGAAGATTTTCTGGAAAATAATAAGCAGTATTGGGACTATGTGGATGAAGATCTGGCAAAGAAAATGGAAGGTCTGTCCCAGATCCGTTTGTATATCGAAGACAGCCCCAATGCCATGGAGGCAGTTTCTGCACTCCGGGATCAGCTCCGTGCTCTGAAGACCCGAAAGGAAGGCTTGGATCTGGGCTCTTTGGAGGTTGAACTTGCCAACCTGCAGAATGAGGATTGGGAGAATAACTGGAAGCAGTATTATAAACCTCTTCCCATCGGTGAAAAGCTGCTGGTTGTGCCTATGTGGATGAATCCGGAAAATGAGGAAGGCCGTCTGGCAGTCCGTCTGGACCCCGGTATGATCTTCGGCACCGGCAACCATGCCTCCACCCAGATGTGCATGATGGCACTGGAAAAGGCTGTTTCCGGCGGCGAAAAGGTCATTGATCTGGGCAGCGGCAGCGGTATTCTGTCCATTGCGGCTCTGCTTCTGGGTGCCAAAACTGCTGTAGGTGTGGATATCGACCCCAAGGCAGAGGATATTGCCAGAGAGAATGCTGCCATCAACGGACTGCTGGCCGACCGTTTTACGGCTGTCACCGGTGATGTGATCTCCGACCGTGCCATGATGGAGAGTCTTGCAGGAGACGGTTATGACATCGTTCTTGCCAACATCGTGGCAGATGTTATTATCCCCCTTTCTCCCGTGGTACCTTATTTCGTAAAGCCCAACGGTATCTTCATCTGCTCCGGTATTCTGGAACAGCGCCTGGCGGAGGTGGTTTCTGCCATTGAAAAGGCAGGACTTACCATCGAAGCGGTGAACAAGATCGAGGACTGGTGCCAGATTACAGCCCGTCCCGGGCAGGGAGGCTGAGCCGGTTTGCGTATTTTTTCTTACAGAAACAAACGGCTGATCAAGCGCGGTCTGTTGATCTTGGCTGCTGTTCTGGCAGCGGTATTGCTGTTCGCGTTGTGCCGGTTTGTCTATCTCCAGCGGTTCTTGGTCTATGGAGAAGGGGAAGTTTCTCTGGACTATGAAATGCTTCTGAATCCGGAGCGAAACCCCGAGCAAAAGCCGGAAATTCCTGCTTTCTCCATAGAAGTGGTGGAGGACACCGAAACCAATACGTCTCTGGCGGAAGGTCCCATCAAGCCTGTGACCGGTTACTATATCACCACCTCCATGCTGCTGGACCTGCCCTCTGTGATGTCTGAACTGGAATCCATGGAGGAAGCACCGGGAACCCTGCTCTTTGAAATGAAGAGCGTCTACGGCAACTTCTATTACGATACGGATATTTCCGGAACCTATACCTCCAGCGCCGATATTGATGCCGTTGAATCCTTGGTTGCTTCTTATGCACAGGATGGCAAGACTTATCTGGTTGCCCGTATTCCTGCATTCACAGATAATAATTTTGCGTTGGAAAATCAGTCCAGCGGCCTTCCTATGAAATCCGGTGCCTTGTGGATGGATGAGGAAAACTGTTATTGGCTCGACCCCATGTCCGAGAATGTACAGACATTTCTGGTCTCCATTGCCACAGAACTGGCGGACATGGGCTTTGATGAAATTGTTTTTGAAGGTTTCCGCATGCCGGATAGTAGGAATATCGTCTATGATGCCGGCGAATGGACCAGAGAGGAAGCTGTGGCCGAGGCGGCCTCCTTGCTGCGCACGGCATTGAAGGATCTGCCCGTCCGAGTGAGCTTCGGCTCGGAAAGTCCCCTTGTGGCTGCCCATACAGACCGTGTCTATCTGACTACCGATAACGGCAGCAAGGTCGCCGAAATGGTGGCGGAAGTAGAACCCTATCTGGAATATCCCGATTCTCAGATCGTGTTCCAGACGGCCTCCCGCGATACCCGTTTCGACGGCTACGGAATCCTCCGCCCCCTGCTGGAAGGCATCAGCGGAGAAGAATAAGGTAAAAACCCCACCGAAAGGTGGGGTTTTGTCAATTATAGAGCATCTGTTTTTGTCGGTGAAACACCGTAATACCGCTTGAACATCTTGGAAAACAGGTAAATACTGTCATAGCCAACGGCTGTGGCGGTTTCCGTGACGCTGTATTTATGGTGCTGCAGCAAAAGAAGGGCCTGTTCCATACGAAGCTTTGTCAAATATTGTTTCGGGGATATGCTCATTTTCTTTTTGAATGCATGGGAAAAATAGGATTTCTCCAGATGCAGACGTTCTGCGATCTGTTCGATGGTGATATTGGTTGTGTATTCTGCGTGGAGAATTCGCAAGGCCTTTTCAATATGATCGCTGTTGTCGTTACTGCTCTCCATGATCAGAGAAAGCAATTCCCAGATTTTTCCGCAGAAGTAAGCTTCCTTCCCGTTTGTCATTTTTTGGGTATGACGAAGTTCCGTAAAGATGCCGGAGGCTTCCGGTAAATCATAGACGGGATTTAACTGAATTGGCAAGGATTTATCGGTATAAAAGGTGATCCAGGTATAGGACCAGGGATCTTCGGCATCGGCTTCATAATCGGCCTCATCCTGAGGCGAAATGACAAAGATGCAACCCTCCGAAAGGCTGTATTCCTCGTTGTTTACTCGAAGAACTCCCTTTCCGGACAGCACATAATGGATGAGCCAGTAATGCCGTGGACCGGGGCTTGCATGATGACCGGGCTTGCAGGTTTCGTAGCCGAACTGGAACGGATGGAGGTCACTTTGCCCCTTGGTCAGTATGATTTCATGGTGATACAAATACCTCACCTCTAAGACAAAAAATGATAAATATATATCATATTTTACCATTTGGGATTTGGAACCGTCAATATATAATTTTCTTATAACATATTCCCAAGCAGGGAAGAAAGGGATGAAGATATGAATATCAAGAGAACACTTGCGTTATTACTGGCTCTGGTCATGCTTCTTGGCATGCTGCCCACGGCAGTATTGGCTGAGGAACCGGTCTATGCACAGTCTGACTACAAGACAAATGTGCCTCTGCCGGAGGAAGTTCTGACCGATCTGGAAACTTCCGGTATTAAGTTGGAAAATGTCTATGACTTTACTGCCTATAACGGCTTCAGAAGCCAAGGAGGAACCTACGATAAGGCTGTGGAGGACGAAGATTCCGACTTCGGCAAAGCCTTTATGTATGATCCCTGGGCGGACGGTACATACAACAGTACCTTCTCCATGGCCACGTACGGTGCCATGAACTTCCGTTCCGGCGGCGACTGGGGCACCGGCGTTCTCGGCTCCATTTCCAAGGAATCTCTGGCTGCCAATGCAAACAATGGCTACAACTGGTACAAGGTTGAGGATATGTTGATTCCCGAAAAAGGCATCTCTCCCTACCTGACCGGTGTCTGGGGCTGGAGCTTCCAGTTCAACGGTGCGAATGCCCTGCTGGATCAGCTGGCCGGTACCAAGGTGGATATGTTTGTTCGTATCAAGATCGAAGGCGATATGGACAATACCACCGATTCCACCAAAACCGCAAAATATTATTTTGACCGGTTTATCTTCACTGCAGCCTGCGGAAAGCATTTTGAGGGTGTTGACTGGGTTTTGGTTTCTGCAGCAACCTGTACGGATGGTTCTGTTGAGAAGCTGACCTGTTCTGAATGCGGAGAAGAGAAAACACGTGTGAACGAGGATGCTTTCGGCCATGCTTTTGGTGAATTTGTTGTAAACCCGGCTACCGGTCTGGGTGAAACGGTCTGTGCCAACTGCGGCTATGTCAAATATGACCTGCCGGAAAACCTGCTGACCAAGCTGCCCCAGAGTGTGCTGCAGGATTTGACTGCTTCCGGTACCGGAATGGAGCATGTCTATGACTTCGGTGTGGCAGATTTTACCGTAGGTGGTATTGCTTCCGTGAAGAACGATCCCGAGTCTCCCTTGGGCAAGGCTGCTGTTCTGAATGCATGGGACTATGCAAATCCCATTGTGTATATGTACTACGGCGATAAGAATCTGCCGATTACGGACAACACCGGCCGCACTTTGGGTGAGTTGACAGTTGCGGAAATGAATCAGAATTTTGACGAGTATGTTTACCGCACCTATAAACTGGAAGATGTGACCCTCATTACGGAGGACTTCACCCGTCTGCACATGCTCAACGGCGATGTCCAGAATGGCGCGATGGCACAAAAGCTGGCCCATCTGAAGGATGAGCCTGTTGATCTGTACATCTCCATGAAAATCTTTGGTCACTCCTCCAGCAGTTCCGAAGAATCCATCGGTCCCGTCTTCTATGTGGATCGTATGATCGTGGTGGACAGCTGTGAAGATGCAGACTGCGATTGCGCCAAGTATGTTCCCATGGATTGTACCGTGACCTTTGATGCCAACGACGGCAGCGGGTCCATGGCATCTGTGGAACTGAAGGAATTTGATACTTACACACTGCCTCAGTGCAGCTTTACCGCACCCACGGATATGTGCTTCTATGTCTGGAAGGTTGGCAAGGAGCGTTATCTGCCCGGCGAAACCATTACCATCCTTGGTGATACGACAGTGACCGCTGTCTGGGATTCTTCTGCAGCGGACAAGGCATATTTTGAGGATTTTGAGCCGGCCCTGCGCTTCATTGTGGCCAGTGACTCCCATATTCACGATGCCTGGACACAGGCAGAAGAAGCCCGTCTGGAACAGTTCTTCACCACTGCTTATGACTACGCCGAGAGCCAGAACTATCAGAATGTGGACGGTGCTTTCATGGTCGGTGACCTGACCGATACCGGTACTGTGGTTGCTCACGAAAAATTCTTTAACATCTTCAACGGTGCCACGAGAGAAGGCACCACCACCGGCGTTGTCATGGGTAACCATGAATTCTACAGTTCCAACTACAACGAGGAAATCTCCATTGAACGCTTCCTCAATGCCAGCGGTTATACCTCCACCGACAACCACTTGGTGATCGATGGCTACCACTTCATTCTGGTCAGCTGCTGCGGTGGTGGCGGCAGAGCCTTTGCCTATGACCAGATGCAGTGGCTGGATGAAGAAATCCAGAAAGCCATCGCAGAGGATCCCACAGGAAGCAAGCCTGTTTTTGTGTTCCATCATCAGTCTGCCGCAAAGACATTGGCAGGTACTTATGGTGAATTCGGTAACTGGGAGCTGAACTGGGTGCTTTCCAAGTATCCCCAGGTCGTCAGCTTCAATGGACATACCCATAATCCTGTTTCCGACCCCCGTTCCATCTGGCAGGGAACCTTTACTGCCATCGGCACCGGTACCCTCAGCTACTATGGTGTTGCCATGGGCGGTATCGAGGAAAACTCCAGCTGGTGCCCCACCGATGAAGAAGGCGGTTATGCCGGCCGTACCATTCGTGACGGCAGCCAGTACCTGATCGTGGAAGTGGATGCCAACAATGCCATCCGTGTCCAGACCTACGAACTGGATACCAATGAAATTGTCAACGAGCCTGTGCTCATTCGTTCTGTGGGCGATACAGATCAGTTTATCTATACCAATGAGCGGGAATATTATTCCGTCGCTCCCGAATTCCCGAAGGACGCAGCTGTGACTTTGGAAGATGTGGATATCACCCTTGCAAAGCTTCGCTTCACACAGGCACAGGACGAGGAAGACTATGTTGCAAACTACCGTGTCGACCTCTATCAGGGTACAGAACTGATCCAGTCCATCAAGCGTCTTGGCTGCTATTTCTACGAGCCGACTCCCACCACGCTGACTGCTCCCTTTACAGGTCTGGAAGGTGGCACGGAATATACCGCAAAAATCTATGCTCTTAACGCATGGGGCAAGGAATCTGCACCTTTGACCTACACCTTCAGCACCAAGTCTTCCAACATCATTGCCGATGAGGTTTTTGCTCTCGGTTATGACGAAAACGGAACGGCTGTTAACACTGTGGACGGTGCAGAACTGACCGGCGGCAACACCATGGAGAACTTCGGTGACCACGGCGAGGATATCGCTGCAAGAGGCATTACGATGGAAGCCTATGCAAAGCCGGGCTCTCAGACTGTCATCCTCGGCAACGACGACTTTGCGTTGAAGGTTGTGGACGGTATTCCTCAGTTTGTGACCAAGTGGGGAACTGCTGCCGCCTCCACCGCAATCACCACCGATGCCTATGTCCATCTGGTCGGCACGGTTGACGGAGAGTTTGCCCGTCTGTACGTCAACGGTAAAGAAGCTGCCAAGACCGCCATTTCCGGCACTGTGACTGTTTCTGCGCAAACTCTGACTGTGGGCTCCGGCGACATCGCAAAGGCGGAGGTCCATAGCAGCGTCATCTCTGCAAAGCAGGTCAACACCAACTATGAAGCTCTGGCCAAGGATTTGATCTTCCGACTTGGCTTTGACGCTGATCTCAATCCTCTCAATGCTATTGATGGCGAGAAACTGACTGTTTTCGGCAAGAGCGAGCTGCCTATTGTTGCAGATGGTGCAGCATCCTTCGATACCACCAACGGTTATGCCTTTGAAAGCTTTGGAAACCACTATGACGACATGCTGCAGAGCGTGACCTTTGAGGTAAAGGTGACCATGGATTCTCTGTCCGGCACCGTTCTGCCTTTGAGCGATATGGAAGGCGGCGGTCTGGGTATCCAGATCGTCAACGGTGTACCTGAATTTGCTGTCAATATCGGCGGTACCTACTATAAGGCAAAAGCAACAAAAGCAATGACAGCAGGAACAGAGACCCATCTGGCAGGTACCTACGACGGTCAGTATATCCGTATGTATGTGGACGGTGTGGAAGTAGGCGCAACTGCCGCTACCGGCGACTTCAAACTGCCCAACAGTAAATATGCTTACTACCTCGGTATCGGCACAGATGCGATCGGCACTGCCAACAGACAGGCTTCTTCTGCCATCGATGGTACCATCTCTGATGCCAGAGTCTATACCCGTGCATTGTCCGCGGCAGAAATTGCCGAAATCGGCACACCTCCTGTTCATACCATCGCCGGTTACAAGTGGAACAAAGATACTTCCCTGTACGAAGCAGCTTGTTCCGAATGCGGCAAGACTGTGGCTTCCATTGGCAAACTGACCAAGCCTCTGCCTGAAGGTGTGCTCAAGGATATGAATGTGGCCGGAATCGGCATGGAACATGTCTTTGACTTCGGACCCACCACCATGCAGCCTGCAACCACCAACTGGACAGACTATCCTGTTGCTTTGGTTGACGATGCAGAGTCTATTTACGGACAGGCTATGCGGCTGGCGGCTGCCGATGCCGAAAAACCTGCCGGATATATCATGACCGACGGCGAATCCTTCGGCGCGCACATGTCTGTTTTGGGTACCTTTGGCACATGGACCTATAATGATCTGAAACCCAACGAAGGAACCGGCTATCAGCTGTATAAATTTGAGGATATTACGTATCCCAGCAGCTACAGCCAGTGGTTTGGTATTCTCTACAATCATGCAATCCGTATTTACAATAAAATTTGGAGCGCATCGGCCTCTTTCCGCGGCCGTCCGATCGATCTGTATGTCTCCATGAAGATCGAAGGCGAACTGGAAAAGAACCCTGTTTACTATGTGGATCGCGTGATCATTGTGGAAAGCTGCAACTGTGAAGAAAAGGAAACGGAATGCCACGGTTACCTTCCCACCAAATATACGGTCAGCTTCGATGCCAACGGCGGAAACGGCACGATGGCAAATGTTGAAAAACAGGAATACTCCTACTACACGCTGCCTGGCTGCACCTTTACCGCAAAGAATAAGAAATTTACCGGTTGGAAAATAGGGGAGAAGACCTATGCCCCCGGTGACCGCATTCTGATTTCCGAGGATGTCACCCTGACCGCCCTCTGGGAGGAAGCCGAGCCCACCATTCTGGAAGGCAAGCTGGCATCGATCGAAGTTTCTCTCGACTCCGAGATTCTGCTCCGCCAGAAGTTCCAGCTGCCTGAAGAACTGATCAACGATGATGATGCATACGCAGTCGTCACCGCCGACAGA
>JAZNLL010000104.1:0-3430 GCA_045579045.1 Candidatus Avilachnospira sp. | reverse complement strand
CCGCATCCCAGGTATAGCCGCCGATGATGTCATGGGGCTTCTGGGTGCCATCCACTTCCGTGGTGGTCTGCTGACCGCAGGCGGGGCACATACCGGTCTTGGTGGCAGGAGCAGCGCAGGTAGCAGGGGTTTCGGAGGTATACTGAATATCGTAGCTGTCGCAGGGTTCCACAATATAAACAGCATCCATATAGATCTTGGCATATTTGCCGGGATTTTCACCGGAGGGATCGCCGTCCACCTTCATGTTGATGTAGACATCCACCTTCTTGTTGGCCAAATGGGTCAGCAGACCAACTTCAAAACGGAGGGTTTCACCGAAGAAGCCCACACGGGAATTACTGGGGCTGAGGACAACCACATCCTCTGCACGGTAGAGATGCCATTCGCCGTCAGCGATGATGGGATCGTTCAGATACAGCTTGCCGGGTCCGCCCATGGACTTGGTTTCGCTGAAGCTGTAGTAATACAGATCGGTACCGTTCTTCACGATTTCTCTCTGATCCCACATGACGGCGGTACCGCCGGGATAGGAAGCGCCGTTCTTCTTGACAGCAACGTTCCGGTTGCCTTCTGCGGCAGCGCAGTACATATTGGGATAGTAGTATTCCAGAATATGACCGGCATCGATACCGGGGTGATCGTCAAATATCTGCTGAGGAATCTCCGGCTGCTGGATCAGCTCGCCGGTCATCTCGTCCTCTTCTGTCAGGTATGCCTGATAGGTGGTCAGCAGACCGCTGCCGCCATAATGGCCGCGGTTGTTGACAGACTGGACACCGGTATAATCCTCTTCCAGTTCCATATCGAACAGCCACTGGAGAGAGCCGATCATCCGCTTGCCGATCTCCTGCTTCCGCAGGGGGAACACTTCGCCCTTTTCAGCCATTTCATCCACATAGTCATAGTAGTTGAACAGCATCAGACGATCCAGACCGCCGCGCACCACATTGACACGGTTCATGAACAGTTCCCGTTCTTCCTCGGTCAGGGTGTCATCGGCTTCCAGAGCCGCCAAAGCATCTTCAAAATACTGGTTGCCCTTGAGCACAGACTCAATGGTGATCCATTCGGCATCCATGATGTCGTCGGAGAAATCCGTGATCTCATAGTAGTCGGCAGCTTCTGCCTCCCAGAAGAGCAGGTAGTCGTAGATATACTCTGCGGCAGCTTCGCCATAGTAGCCGGAAACGAAATCCCATGCCAGAGCATACTCATCCTGATAAGGATCTTCCATGAGCTTCATCAGCATCCAGTGCTTCATATCCCAGAATTCACTTTCGTTGATGTTTTCCTGCTCGGTGAAGATACCGGTAACACCCAGTTCATACAGATAACGGTAGTCGGGACCCACGCGGAAATAGCTGGGGAAAACACCGTTCTGGGCATAGTTCAGGTTGTAGTCCCACATCAGCATCTGATAGGGCTCCATGATCTCGCCCCACTGAGCCAGACGCTCACGGACAGCCTTGTTGTTGGGATGTTCCCAGTCATGGAGTGCGTCGGCATCGCTGGAGCAAAGACGCATGACCACATTGTGTCTGGGCTTGGTGTCGTCCAGAGGCACATCCAGATACTTGGCATAGGACAAGGTCTCGATATAAACTTCAGGATGGACCTTCTCCACCTTTTCGGCAATGGCATTGATGAACCGCAGCAGACGGCCGGTCTCGCCGCTTTCTGCCAGAATACGCTCGCAGTCGTCACATTCGCAGTGTCCGTCGGTATCGTTGGGGGTCACGGAGTAGTAGAGCGGACGCTCCTTGCCTGCCTTGTCTGCCTTTTCGTAGGACAGATCAATGGCAATGCAGACCTTTTCCGCAAAGACTTCGATCAGTTCTTCGTTGGCCAGACACATCTGGCTGGCGCCAATGCGTTCGCCTCTGACCTTGTCATAGGAATACCAGTCGGGATGCTCCTCGAACCAGTCGGTGTGATCGGGGTTGATGGCATCCAGCCAGTATGCCTCGTCGTCATTGACGGGAGCCTTGTAGAAAGGTGGGAAATACCGGTTGAAGGTATGGACATGGTAAGGCAGACCGAAGTCGATCTCGCCGCCGTAGGCCACAGGGGCATTGCTGGCCCAGCCGTTGACACGGTTACGGGTATAGTTGAGGCCGTAGATCAGCTCGTTAGAGTAGATATCACGGTAGCCGAATGCAGGCTCACCGCTGCGGTCAATATCAAAAGGCACCACGGCATCGTCCATGGAGGGGACATACTCCTCCCATGCATTCCACCAGCGGACACCCAGTTCATCCTCCAGCACATGGTACACACCGTAAAGGGTACCGCGCTTCGTGCCGCCGGTGATGACCAGACTATTGCCAACTGCCTTGATGGCCCAGCCTTCACCCTGACCGTTCTTGTCGGTATAGGTGACATTGTTTGCCTGGGCAAACTTGGTTGCACCAAGATAAATGGCAGATTCCACAGGTACAGCCTCCGTGATAATAGAGGATGCACCGCCGGTGATCTCACGCAGATAATGCTGCAGCTCCTTTGCTGCAGTCTTCTCCACTTCCGTGGCATTGGCCGGCAGAACGATGGGCATGTCCTCCAGAACAAACCCATCTGCCTGTGCAGAAGCACCCTTTGCACCGGCAACCGTCACACCAATGACCGTCACAAGCAGCAAAAGCAGGCAGATCCATCGGATCATAGGCTTTTTCATCATTTTCTTTCCCCTTCCTTAGAGTTTCAACAATCGTAACTTTTATAAAATAATTAAAAAGTTGCCCGCCATGCAGGCAAACCGCCCACAATCTGGCATTATATGTTTTGATTGTACCACATTTTGCGTAAATTTCAACAGGGATTTTTAAATTGGCTTAAAAAAGAAAGGTGTATCCTTATTCCTGCATTAACGCAACAGACAAGTGCAAATGTAAGTGAAATAAAATTCGTTCCTTAACGTGCGAAGCACATTTCACATTGCGAAGTAATACTTCACTGCCGAAGGCAATTTCACTCGTTCCGAAGGAACGAATTTCGTTGAAAAAAAGACGATTGCTCACGCAATCGTCTTTTTTTCTGGAGGTGACGCCCGGATTTGAACCGGGGAATGAAGGTTTTGCAGACCTTTGCCTTACCGCTTGGCCACGTCACCGTATTCATTTAAAAGATAAGGAACGCAGTGCGCGTTCCTTATTGCCATTTTGGAGCGGGTGACGAGGCTCGAACTCGCTACCTCCACCTTGGCAAGGTGGCGCTCTACCGGATGAGCTACACCCGCATATGGTGCCTCCGGTCGGAGTCGAACCAACGACACGTGGATTTTCAGTCCACTGCTCTACCAACTGAGCTACAGAGGCATATTGAGATGATTGCTCATCTCAACTTAATTGTAAATGGCGACCCGGAACGGACTCGAACCGTCGACCTCCAGCGTGACAGGCTGGCGTGCTAACCGACTGCACCACCGGGCCAG
>JAZNLL010000103.1:0-2638 GCA_045579045.1 Candidatus Avilachnospira sp. | reverse complement strand
CGCAAAGATGATGAAGAAGGAAGGCAACAAGGCCGTGATCCAGGTTCGTTCCTACAAGATCATCGAAGTGCCCGAGAATCCTCCCTATCCCAGCTCCATCGATGTTCTGCCCGATCCTCCCCTGTCCACCATCGTCGAATACGTCTACGAGACCTATTAATCAGCAATACTTATCGAAAGAGGAGAGCATCACTGCTCTCCGCTTTTCCTTTTCAGTCAGAAGCCCCCGGTCCACTTTGGATCGGGGGCCTCAAACATTTATTCTTCCTGTTCCTTTTTGTTCTTTTGGATCTTCTCCACCGGTATAATAATCTTGGTCACGTGCTCATCGTTGTTGTTGATATCCAACGGTGAGATGATAAATTCCTCAGAAACAGGACCAACGATCTTATACTGGTTCTTATTGATCCATTGCACCAGGCGGACATGGGTCTGAATAATATCCGCATAGTTGCCCAGATGGATGGCCGTAGCTGCAGTAAAATCGCCAAAGGTTCTGAAATCCTTTGCTGCACCCACATCCTCTACAGAAATACCAAACTCAATATCCGTATCCGTATAGAGGAACTGCTCCAGCGGATTGGAATGATATGTAACAACATAGGATCCGTCACTCTTCAGGTCCAGTTCATCGCACAGGTTACTCAGCTCAACCCAACGGTCCAAAGAAACCTCAGCATTGGCATAGTTAGCCATGGTCTTTCTCGTATACACCAGCTGCGTAGGTTGAATCGTCTCAATGGAAACCTCGAAGGCGGCCTTCTCCTCCAGCAGACCCACACCGGTCTTTAGTCGCTCTTTAAATGCTTTCATGGAGTAATAGGTGCGCTCCAAGCTACGGATTTCCTCCGCCAATTCTTCCAGCTTCGTCTCAATATTGCTGTCCAAATCCGTTGCCGTATTACCGCAAATGATACTTTGGATTGCCTTCAGTCCAAACCCCATCTTGCGCAGCTTCCGGATGATGCAGAGTGTAATAATCTGGTCCTTACTGTAATAACGATATCTACTGGACTCATCGCGAAACTCAGGAACCACCAGAGCAATCTCGTCATAGTAACGCAGAGTTTTGCTGGGGATATTACAAATTTCAGAAACTTCTCGAATTGAGAATTTACCACTCTGTCCCATGAAGAAATCCTCCTTGCGTCCTTTTTCTAACAACGGACACAGTATAGCATACCTGCTTTTATTTTTCAAATTGAATCTGCATTTTATGTAGATTCAATTGTCCTTCTTTGACTTGTATATCTATCGCCCTGCAAAGGGTTTCTCTTGATATTCACCACCATTTTGCGGAATTTTTAACAAAAAGAAGAGTTGAGTCATATGCAAAACGCCAGAAAAAAAGTATGTTAAATTCCTGCCACTGGAATGTTATTTATATACCGTTTGAATCGCAGTACATTTTTTTGCGGAAAGCAGTTGACCTTCCCCTTATAGGAAGAAGTATAATCCCAATAGTAGTTGTTTGTTTTTTGACAAACTTCTTCAGCGCGCCAGAAAGTTTTGGTTGCATTATACGTCGCAAAGTGGTAAAATCCATACATAAATAATGCAATGTGCACAATACCTTTTCCGTTTCTTGTGCACAAAAAGGTTGACCTCTTGTTGTGCGAAACAGAGAAGGTATGACTTATTTACTACTCTTAACTCCGCCGCAAGGCCTTAATTTTGTTTGTTTGCCGCGAAGAAATCATTTCTGCGACATCAAAAATAACGTTGGAAACAGTATTTTTTCAACTTTTATTTTGTAATCCCAATCATTATCAGCAAAAATTTTTTTAGGAAAGGTGAGTGTACAAATGGATTTAATCATTAAGAACGGCACCATCGTAACTGCTACTGAGATGTACAAGGCTGACATCGCAGTAAAGGACGGCAAGATCGTCGCAATCGGCCAGGATCTGCCCGTGGACGGCTGCGCCAATGTTGTTGACGCTACCGGCAAGCTGGTCCTCCCCGGTGCAATCGACGCTCACACCCATCTGGCAATGCCTTTCGGCGGCACCATCTCTGCTGACGACTATTTCGCCGGCACCAGAGCTGCAGCCTGCGGCGGCACCACCACCGTGTTCGACTTCATCCTGCAGGATTTCGACGAGCACATGGTCGACGCCATCAAGCGCAGAGACGCTCTGTGCGCTCCCGACGCAGCAGTTGACTATGCCTTCCACATTGGCGTGAAGGACATTCACGGCGATCTGCTGTACTCCATGAAGGACGCTGTTGAGTATGGTGTTCCCTCCTTCAAGGTGTTCATGGTTTACGACTTCGGCGTCACCGACGGTGTCTTCTATAAGGTTCTGGAGTATTCCAAGGAGATCGGCGCTCAGATCGGTGTCCACGCTGAGAACAACGAAATGGTCAACATGCTGGTCGAGAAGTATATCAGCGAAGGCAAGACCGACGCCTGGTATCACTACATGTCCCGTCCCGAGTTCGTCGAGGGCGAAGCTGACGAGCGTGCCATCGCCTGGGCAAAAGCTACCGGCGCTTCTCTGTACATTGTCCATCTGGCCAACAAGCAGGGTGTTGAAGCTGTTTCCAAGGCCAAGCAGGAAGGATACAAGATCTACGCTGAGACCTGCCCCCAGTATCTGGAGTTCACCTCTGACGTTTACAAGCGTGAGGACGG
>JAZNLL010000102.1:0-24443 GCA_045579045.1 Candidatus Avilachnospira sp. | reverse complement strand
GTCTTCTACGACCTTGGGATCATAGACCTTCGGCAGTTCTCTTGCCATAACATTCACTCCTAATTCCATGAAAAATAGAAAACGCCCCGA
This sequence comes from Candidatus Avilachnospira sp., assembly GCA_045579045.1. Taxonomy (GTDB): domain Bacteria; phylum Bacillota; class Clostridia; order Oscillospirales; family Oscillospiraceae; genus Avoscillospira. The sequence continues at coordinate 24,353 of JAZNLL010000102.1, read as the reverse complement.
GCAATCTGCTCAGGGCGGAATTTCTCCGTGGTACCACCTGAATTCCTGCATAAGCAGGCACTCGTCCCTCTGTATCGGGAGGACCCGTCTGACTTACTGTTGGTTCAGTCAGCCGCTCCGAGGCGACTTCAACCCACTTGCAAGAAAGGCTTGCACCGACCGCCTTCTCTCTTACATGCGCCTGGGCATACTACTCCTCTTCAACGCGTTCACTTGTTCAAATCATAATCGACTTACGTCGATTTGTCAATCAGATATCCTCAATAATGGGAGAGGGCTGCTTGGGCTGATTGTTGGTCAGAGCCATGAAGGAAGAACGGGAAGCCTTGATCTCGTTGAGAGCGGTAGAAATAGCTTCTTCCGTACGGCGCAGAGCATCATCGACATATTCATTGGTGGCCTGCTTCAGCTCCTTGATCTTCAGCTGTGCGTTCTTGATCATTTCATTGGCTTCATTCTCAGCCAGAATATAGACTTCTTCCTTGGACATCAGCTGCTGAGCACGCTGCTCTGCCTGCTTCAGAATGTTCTCGGCTTCACGCTTTGCATTGGTGATGACCTCATTGCGGGATTCCACAATGGTCTTAGCCTGCTTCAGTTCACCGGGCAGCTGGTTGCTGATCTCGTCCAGCAGATCCAGAACCTTGTCACGCTCCAGAACGCACTTCTCTGCGCCCAGAGGCAGACTCCAAGCATCTTGCACCATTTCGTACAATGTAGTGATGATTTCTTCAATGTTATTTGCCATGATAAGGGTTCCTCCTTATTATAATTCGTTGATACGCGCAGCGAAATCGGGAATAATTTCAGCGGGCAAAAAATCGGTCAGATCTGCGCCGTATTTTCCCATTTCTTTTACTGCGCTGGAGCTCAAATACATAAACTGGTGTTCCGCAGTCAGGAACATGGTATCCAATCCCGGATTGAGCTTGTGGTTGATGATGGCCATCTGAAACTCGCGTTCAAAATCAGAAACAGCACGAAGTCCCTTTACGATGACATGGGCATCCTTACTGCGGGCATAGTCGGCCAGAAGCGCATCGGAGTGATCAATCTCCACATTATCCATATGCACAGTTACACGGCGAAGCATGTCCACCCGTTCTTCCAGGGAAAACATAGGACTTTTATCACCGTTGACCATCACGCAGACAACCAGCCTATCAAAGCTTTTTGCTGCTCTCTCAATAATATTCAAATGACCCTTGGTGACAGGATCGAAGCTGCCGGGATAAATCGCTGTGCTCATAGTCAGGGTGCTTCCTTTCGGAATACGGTGATCCAGGATTTTCCATAGCGGTAGTCCTTACACCGCCGCAGACCCGGAATCTCCAGATCCAGCTGTTTTTCAGCCGGTCGTTCACAGATTATTATACCACGGTCTGACAGAATGTCAATTTCTGATATTAAATTTAGGGCATTTTCAAGGAAAATCTCTGCATAAGGTGGGTCTAAAAAGATAATATCAAAGGTTTCTCTGCATTTTTTCAGATAGCTGAGATACTGATCCTGAACAACAGATGCTTTTTCTGTCAAATTGGTCAGCCGAAGGTTCTCTTTTACCAGATGGCAGGCATCTCGCCACTCGTCGACGAAAACAGCTCGGGAGGCACCTCTGCTCAGAGCCTCAATGCCCATCTGACCGGTACCTGCGAACAAATCCAGAAAACGGCTCCCCTCTGTTTCAAACTGTATGATGGAGAACACAGCTTCCTTGACCCGATCAGCAGTCGGTCTTGTTTTTTCGCCCTTCGGTGTTTTCAGGCGAACACCTCTGGCGGTTCCTGTTATAACTCTCATCCTTGCTCTCCTTGATGAAAATAATCATATACCGACTGACCGGTCTTGACACCAAGTATCGCCACAAGTGCTTCGACTGATGCCTTTTTGATGGCCGATACAGATTTGAATTTCTTCAAAAGCAGCTTCTTTCGCTCAGAACCAATTCCCGGAATCTCATCCAAAACCGATTCTTCAAGCCGCTTGCTTCTCAATTTCCTATGGTATTCAATGGCAAAACGATGGGTTTCTTCCTGAATTTGACCAATCAGCGCAAATACGGCTGGATGCGCCTGAATACTGATTTCCCGACCGTCGGAGGTCACAAGAGCTCTCGTACGGTGTCGGTTGTCCTTGACCATGCCGAACACAGGAAAATGCAGATTGAGCGCCTTCAGCGCATTCTCCGCCGTTTGTGCATGTACGCTGCCGCCATCGATCAGCAACAGGGATGGAGCTTCCTCGAAACCCTTATCCTGATTGATATAATGGGTAAATCTTCTGGTCAGAACCTGATACATTGACATGTAATCATCCTGATCCGTGAGATCGTTGATCTTGAAATGACGGTAGTCACGCTTGAGTGGCTTACCGTCGGAAAATACCACCATGGATGCCACGATATCCGTACCTGCGGTATTGGAAATGTCATAGGATTCCATGCGGACAGGCTTCTCCGACAGACCAAGCAATTCCTGCAGCAGTCCAAGCACACCTGCATTACGCTCTTCTTTCGAGGTAACCCGTTCTGCCTCTTCCTGTGCATTCTTATTCGCCAGCTGTACGAGTGACACGCCATCACCTCTCTGCGGTGTACGAATGTGTACTCGCTTCTTCAGGTTCTGCATCAGCAGGTCAGATAATAGCTGTGCATCCTCCATTTCACAGGGCAGAAGAATTTCCTTGGGGGCGCAATTTCTGGAAAGATAATACTGCTTTACCAACGAAGAAACTGCTTCCTCCCTGCTGCCGGACAACGGTACAATCTCATAGGTTTTATCCAACAGGTTACCATCTACATAATGAAGAACTGCAAAGCAAGCTTTTGCCAGACCTTCGTAATAGCCGATTACATCCGTATGTGCCATCGTACCGGCAGTCACCAGTTGCTTCTTTCCCAAATTCTCGATGGCAAGAAGGCGGTCGCGAAATGCTGCTGCCCTCTCAAACTCCAGAGATTCCGCAGCTTCTTCCATTTCCTGACGGAGCTGTTGGGCGATCTGTTTATATTTACCTTGCAGCAGCATCGTTACCTGTTTCATGGTTTCCTTGTACTGCAGTTCCGATCTTCCCAGCTGACACCAGCCGTCGCAGTTATTCATGTGGTAGTTCAGACAGGGACGGTCCTTACCCTGATCCTTTGGAAATTTTTTATTGCAGCCGGGCAATTTGAAGGTGAGACGAATGGTATCGATCAACTGCTGTGTTACATATCTGCCACCGAAAGGTCCATAATATTCCGCACCGTCATCTGAGACGCGGTTGGCCATGGACATGGACGGATATGCCTGCTGCATATCGATTCGAAGGTAAGGATATCCCTTGTCATCCTTCAGAAGAATATTATATTTCGGCTGATGTCTTTTAATTAGGGAGCATTCCAGAACAAGTGCCTCGAACTCAGATGCCGCAACAATCACATCAAAATGATGGATTTGGGATACCATCATTCTGGTTTTCGGACTGTGGGCTGCTGAATCCTGAAAGTACTGACTGACACGGTTGCGCAGCTTCTTGGCCTTGCCCACATAGATGACCTTGCCGGTCTTATCCTGCATCAGATAAACACCCGGTTCCGAGGGGAGCGTATGGGATTTATCCTTCAATTCTTCTATGGTCATGGCACACCTCACAAAAGAAAAAACTGCCTCAAAGCGTTGCATTTGAGGCAGTTATCTTAATATGCGCTATCAGAAAATTTCCTTGATCAGCATTTCAGTCAGCGTATTGACAGCCTCAGTTTCATCGGGGCCTTCTGCGATCAGACTGATGCGGGTACCCTTGGTGATACCCATGGACAATACGCCCAGCAGGCTCTTGGCATTGATGCGGCGTTCTTCCACTTCAACCCATATGCTGGACTTGAATTCATTGGCCTTCTGGATGAAATAAGTGGCTTGCCGATTGTACAGTCCTGATTCACACTTGACGATAGACTGCTGCATATACATAGTATGACTCTCCTTGTGGCAATCTTATACTAACATTTTAGCAAATTTTATAAAAATGTCAATGATAATTATGCAAATTCCACGATAGTTACGCCATCTTCGCCCTCGCCGTAGGTACCAAGTCGGAATTTTTTGACATATTTGCATTTTCTAAGCTCCGCATGAACGGCTGCACGAAGGATACCGGTACCCTTTCCGTGGATGATTCGTACCGACGGACGGTTGCCAAGGAACGCATTATCCAAAAACACGCCCAGCACACCCAGCATCTCATCAGAGGCCATGCCACGGATATCCAGTTCCGGCAGACCGTTGTCCATCCGGATTTCCTTTTGAGAGGGTTGCGGCTTTTTCTTAATTACTTTCGTCTGGGGCGTTTCCAGCAGGTAAACTTCCTCAGCCTTGGCATTGATCTTCATAATACCTGCCTGCAGCTGGTAGGAACCATCCTTGTTGATGGCCAAAACGGTAGCCTGAGAACCGAATTTCAGCAGTTCCACCGTATCACCTACGCGAACTTCTCTGCTGGGAGCGGGTCTATTGGGCTGCTCCTTCTCCCCTGACAGCTTACTTTCAGCCTCGTTCAGCGCACGTCGAAGTTCTGCCTGCTTCAGGTTGACACCCTGTGCATCGGCGGTATCACGCATCTGCTTGCGCAGCTGCTTCAGTTCCTCCTGCACGGCGTTGGCTGTCCGACGGGCATCATCGATGATGTGCTGAGCTTCCTTTTGTGCCTTGGCAACAGCTTTTTCCCGTTCTTTTTTCAGTTCATTGAAATAGGCATCAGACTGCTTCTTTGTCTGTTCGGTCTGTCTGCGAAGGGTTTCAGCCTCCTGCCGCGCCTGTTCCATCGCCTGACGCTGCTGCTCCAACTGATTGAGAACATCTTCGAAGTTCGCATCGTTTTCGTTGACCATATTGCCGGCTTCTTCAATGATATGTTCCGCCAGACCCAGCTTTCTGGAAATGGCAAAGGCATTGGATTTTCCGGGAATACCGATGAGCAAACGATATGTGGGACGAAGAGTTTCCACATCAAACTCACAGGAAGCATTGATGACACCTGCTGTCCGCATACCAAACAGTTTCAGTTCGGCATAGTGAGTTGTCGCCGCCACATTTGCACCGCATTGACGGCAATACTGAATGAGCGCAATGGCAAGGGCAGCACCTTCCGCAGGATCCGTACCGGCACCAAGCTCATCAAACAGAACCAGCGAACGGTTATCGCACAGTTCCACGATCTCCACAATGTTTTTCATATGGGCGGAGAAGGTGGACAGGGACTGCTCAATGGATTGCTCATCACCGATATCGGCCAGAACACGTTCGTAGACGGACACACAGCTGCCATCGTCTGCAGGAATGTGCAAGCCGCATTCCGCCATCAGGGTCAGCAAGCCGATGGTTTTCAGCGTCACAGTTTTACCGCCTGTGTTGGGACCGGTAATGACCATGGTATCAAAATCATCACCAAGCCGGACAGAAATCGGAACGACCTTCTGCTTATCGATCAGCGGATGACGGGCATTTTTCAGTTCTGTCTTTCCGTCTTCTCGGATTTCCGGTTCAACAGCATTCATTGCGAAAGAGAGCTTCGCTCTGGCAAAAATACAGTCCAGGTGAACCAGAATCTCAAAATTCTGATCAATATGTCCCTTGTACGCGGCCGCCTCTGCGGAGAGTTCAGCCAAAATCCGTTCGATTTCCTTTCTCTCTCTTGCAAACAGTTCCCGCAATTCATTATTGGCATTGACAGCCTGCATGGGCTCAATGAAGAATGTACCGCCGGAGGAAGAAACATCGTGCACCAGACCGGGGATAGAAGACTTATATTCACTCTTCACAGGAACCACAAAACGATCGGAACGAATCGTAATGATCGGTTCCTGCAGGAATTTCGCATAGGTAGGAGAGGAAATGATCTTCTGCAGGGACTCCCGTACTTTTGTACTTTGAATTCGGATGTGACGGCGAATATCAGCCAATTCACTGCTGGCTGCATCGGCAATCTCCTCTTCGGAAATAATGGCAGTATCAATTCGCTCCTCCAGATACTTATTCCCTACCAGCTCCAGAAAATAAGGATCCAAAACAGATGAAACCGCATCGGTTTCCGCATAGTTCTTGACCAACCTGGCACAGCGAAGAACACCGGAAATTTTCAGCAGTTCACTCGCAGACAGACAACCGCCACGATCGGCACGGGCAAGCGACTCTCCTACATCACGGATACCGGACAAGCCGGGAGAGCCTTTCTGGGTGATCAATCGGCAGGCTGCAGAGGTCTGCTGCTGCAGGATGCGAATATCATCCATGTCCGTCTGCGGACGCAAAGCCCTACAACGAGCCTTTGCCTCCTCGCTACCGGCATGTTCTGCCAGCATTTCCAAAACAGCATTCAGTTCTAATTTATGCAGAGATTTTTCATACAGTTCACTCATAGTAAGATTCCTCTGTCAGATTTTCATGGACTTATAGAAATCCAGGGTAAAAAAGCCTCGTTCCAACTGGGTCAAAAGATAAGTCTCCGCAATATCGCCCAGCTGTTTCAAACTCTCATCATTGATACGAAACGAGAATAATCTCTTTAAATCACAGCAGCATATGTATCGCAGAGCAGCCAGGGCACCGCTATGGACAGGAAGCCGCAGACCCTCACTTTCCGAAAGGCAACCGGCACATTGAAGACTACCTTCTGAGACAAGAAAACGACCCGGTTCCCTGTTTCCGCAAACAGAACAGCCATTTAAATCCGGCAAATAGCCGGACTGACAAGCAGCGCGAAGTTCAAACGCTGCCTTCACAAGGCTTTGGGGTTTCTTCAACTCTGCCAACGCGTATAGAGCATTCAGAGAAAGTGACAGCAACTCAGAGTCAGGACAGTCCTCCTGCGAGAGCACTTCAGCCACCTGCGCAAAATAGGAAGCCAATGACAGCAATTCAATATCGGCTCTCAACGGCATAAACAAGGCGATCGGGACTGCTTCATCAACCAATTGCTGGCCACGGTTTTCAAAGACCGTAAACTCAGAATAGGCCAGAAGTTGGCATCCACTTTTTAAGCGGCTGCTCTTACTTCTGACCCCTCTGGCCCGCAGGGTCAGCTTCCCACGGTCCTTCGAAAGAACCGTGAGCAGCTTATCTGCATCTTTGTATTCAGTTTCCCGCAGTACAAGTCCTTCGGTTTTAAAATACATAAACGCTCCAACTCTATGCAGAGGCAGGCTCTGCCTCCCGCAACGCTTTGAGGTACAACAGATAGAGCTCCGGCGCACCGGTCTCTATAAACAGATTCCAAAGTAAGCTGGGTTCCATATGGCGTCCTCCTATATCCACTATCATGATATTAGGATTCTCCATTTTTGACCCGGTATGCTTAAAATTATTGGTAACCGAAATTACGGATTAAGAAATCGCTGTCACGCCAGTTTTCCTTGACCTTCACCCAAGTCTGCAGGAACACCTTTGTGCCCATAAATTTTTCGCAGTCTGTGCGAGCCATGGTGCTGATTTTCTTCAGCATAGCACCTTGTTTACCGATGATAATACCCTTATGGCTTGCTTTTTCGCAATAGATGGTCGCATCCAGGTCGATGATGCCGTTATCGCGCTCGGTGAAACGGGTGATCTCAACAGCGGTTCCGTGGGGAATTTCACGGTCCAGACACCACAGAAGCTTTTCGCGGATGATTTCTGCCATAATCTGCCGTTCCGGCTGATCTGTAACTGCATCATCAGGGAAGAAATGAGGGCCTTCCTCCGCAAACTTTTCAGCCTCATCGAGAAGCAGTTCCACACCTTCACCTGTCTTTGCGCTGATGGGAATGATGGCCTTGAAGTTATGTGCCTGGCTGTAGGCAGCAATAACCGCAAGGAGTTCCTCCTTTTCGACGGTGTCAATCTTATTGATGACCAGAATGGCCGGAGCACCGCTGGCTTTGATCTGCTCAATCAATTCCTGTTCCTGCACACCCACATTGGCAATGGGCTCCACCAACAGGAATGTAGCATCCACGTCCGCAACGGATTCGTGGACGATATTGACCATGTAGTCACCCAGTTTCGTCCGAGGCTTGTGGAAACCGGGGGTATCCATCAGGATGATCTGGGTCTCCCCTCTCGTCAGCACACCGCAGATACGGTTTCTGGTCGTCTGGGGTTTATTGGAAACAATGGCGATTTTTTCGCCAACCATCGCATTGGTCAAGGTCGATTTTCCCACGTTGGGACGACCGGCAATGGTAATCATTGCAGATTTCGTCATAGCTTTTGTTCCTCTTTCTCTATTATCTGTGCAGCATCAGCTGGGCCATAATGACCTCTTCCTGCTGGCGCATCTGCTTCTTCATGGGGCCTTCATCCAAATGGTCATAGCCAAGAAGATGCAGAATGGAATGTACTGTCAGGTAGCCAATTTCGCGCTTAACACCGTGGCCGAATTCCTTGGCCTGTTCCAGAGTCCGTTCCAAGGAAATTGCCATATCTCCAAGAGGTACTCGTCCTGTCTGGGGATCAAGATAAGGTGTCCAATCCTCAGGGAGCACACTGGGGGTAAACTCAAACATCGGAAAGGACAGCACATCTGTTGCGCTGTCAATATTTCGGCTGGCCTGATTGATGACACGAATTCCTTCATTATCCGTCACCAGAACATTGATTTCGCAGGGAACATCCACACCTTGAGCCGCCAGTGCCTGAGAAATACACTTGCGCAGATGCAGGCTCAATCCTAAATTTGTCAATCTTTTCCGATCATAAGAAATGTTGATCTTGGTACTCATTACACTTTCCTCTTATACTTCTTCGGTGCGCCGTTTACAGGCGGTTGTTCGTTTGAATGTTTATCATAGGCGGCAACGATTTTCTGCACCAGCGCATGGCGAACAACGTCACTTGCGTTCAGTCTGCAGATGGCAATATCTTCCACGTTTTCCAGAACACGAACAGCATCCTTCAATCCGCTGATTTTATCGTGGGGCAGGTCAATCTGTGTCACGTCACCGGTAATGACGATTTTAGAACCAAAACCCAGACGGGTCAGGAACATCTTCATCTGCTCACGGGTGGTATTCTGGGCTTCATCCAGAATGATGAAACTATCGTCCAGCGTACGTCCGCGCATATAGGCCAAGGGTGCAACTTCAATATTGCCCCGTTCCAGATACTTGGTATAGGTTTCAGGGCCGAGCATATCAAAAAGAGCATCGTACAAAGGACGCAGATAGGGATCGACCTTATTCTGCAGGTCACCGGGCAGGAAGCCAAGCCGTTCACCGGCCTCCACCGCAGGACGTGTCAGAATAATTCGGTTGACCTGCTTTGCACGGAAGGCGGCTACCGCCTCCGCAACGGCCAGATAGGTTTTGCCGGTACCGGCAGGGCCAACACCGATGGTAATGGTGTTCTTTTCAATAGCTTTCAAATACTTCTGCTGACCCAGCGTTTTGGCTTTAATCGGCTTGCCCTTTGCTGTGACACAGACAACATCCCGCGCCATAGCACCGATCTTGTCATCATCACCGCTGCGAACCAGATCGATCAGATAGCGAACCTTCTGCTCATCAATCGCCTCGCCTTTGGAAGCCAGTGCCATAAGACCTTCGATAGCACGGACACCCTGATCCACATTTTCTTCATCACCCAGAACCTTCAATTCTGTTCCGCGATTAATAACATGAACCTGGAAAGCATCTTCAATTTTCTTAACATTCTCATCGAAGGAACCAAACACCTCGATGATCTGTTCCATCCGTTCTGCGTTTACTGTACGTTCAATCATTCAAAAATTCCTCATTATTCCATTTCGCTTCGACGACCTCAGCGATCATTTCATGACATTCCAATACAGCATCCAAGCAGAACAGTCCCCTTTCTTCACGAAGTGTCTGCGATTGATGCAAAATCTCTCCCGCACACATCTTCTTTATTACCGCAGAAGTGGGATAATCCTTCAGCAGCAGTTCTGCTGCTTCTGATTTCATAATTTTATCTGCTTCATCGTAGAAAGAAAAGGTTTCGATTTCCAGAGTGGCCGGCAGGGACATGCCCATCGGTAATGCCAGATTTTTATTACTTACTATTTTATCACAACTGGTATGTGAAATTCCACTATTTCCGAAGATTTTTATTCTCCTACCGCCAAGAATCAGCCATATACATTTCTTTTCATCCGATCTCATTGTTTTTTCTGTATATAAAGACGGAAGACACACAGAGACTTCCCTCCATGTTCTGGCATAAATTTCAGCATTGGCGCGTTCAATCAAGTATGTGCGCTCCAAATCAACGATACCGGAAACGAGGATATCTCCCTGCGTTACTGTATCTCCAACCCGAAACTGAGCCTGTCCTGTATATACGGATTGTTTGGTAATAACGCCGCTTTGCAGGGCTACCACATTAGCAAACCCCTTCTTGGTTTCTGTTTGAGGCACCAATTCCCTCTCCCGGACAATCACTTTGCCACGGCATCCATGCTGCTCCACCGTGACCCATTGCAGCCGCGGCAATGCTTCAATCATGTGATCCTTGATCTCTCTTGGATAGATCCGTGGACCAAAGATTCCAAAGGTAATGCCGGCCTGCTCCAGTTCCCGAAGGATCAATGCTTCCGGTACAGTTTCGTTACCCTCTACCTCAAAGAAGAATAAAAAGCAAGGTAAAACCAGAGACACCAGCAAGGCCATACACGTCATTACCGCTAATATGGGCCGCCCCAGAAACTGCTCAACAGGCTGAAACAATCCGCATTGCCGGATGATCTCAACATCGCACATTGCAGATTTTCCTATGGCATAGGCATCCGTCATCTTTTTCCGAAATATCTTTAGCCGGACTGTCAGAGGGTCAATCCATTCAATATCCCAGAAGGCAATTTTTTCTTCTGCCAGTTTATTTAGTGCCCAGCCCGGCGCAGCTCCACAGATTTCAATAACTGCATAGCCACGAAGATAATAAAACAACCGTCTCATACATTGATCTCCTGCAGCGTAACAGAAGAAAGCCAACCGCCAATTGTGATGCGGCTACTGTTCATAAGCCTGATCGTCAAATTTTCTCCGGATAAGCAAATGCGGCCAATCTGCGTATCAATGATAATTTCGTTTTTTTCGTACTCCAGTAACCCCTTGTGCGGTTCAATACTGAACTCCCGAAAGCCGGTCAATTCCATTTTGGGAATACCCGCCAGAACATCTGCAGGCAATTCCAGAAGGCCGGCTGTTCCGGCCAGAAATTTTCTTGCTTTATTCACAGAATCCCTCCTGTCATACCATTCATATGCACGCCGGGAAAGGATTTGTCCCATCGTGCATAGATTTCTTTTGAGGTGATCCAAATGAAAAAAATCCGTTTTATTGAATTGATACCTTGGTCTATGTGTGCAGTTTGCTTTCTTTTCTTCCCCCAAGTCACAGCCTCAGGTGCAACCAGTGGACTTCATGCATGTGCCACAGGTGTTTTACCGTCCCTGTTTCCCTTCTTTGTACTGACAAACTTTTGGGTGCAATCAGGATATACTGACACTTTGGCCGGGTTATTTGCTCCCGTTATGGAAGATGTTTTTCATCTTCCCGGCGCAGCAGCTTCGGCCTTGATCTTAGGCAGTATCGGCGGCTACCCCATTGGCGCAAAAACAGCAGCGCAGCTCTATCGAAATAAACATCTTACAAAATCGGAAGCAGAACAGACTCTGCTTTTCTGCAACAATGCCGGCCCTGCTTTTGTAGTCGGACTTCTCGGTGCAGGCGTATTTCAAAGCATCAAAGCCGGATTGCTGCTTTATGCCATACATCTTATCTCCGCCTACCTAATCGGAATTATATTCCGTCCGACAAAAAAAGGCATTTTCCAAAAGTGTTCAGATGATCACTCCGAGATACTCCCCCTTCCCCAACGATTGACAAATTCAATTTCCGATGCCGGCACCACAGCAATTCTCGTATGCACCTACGTGCTGTTTTTCGCGATCATATCTCGTTGCGTCAGCGCGTTGATAACAGATAGCACCGTAGGCTGTATTTTAGCGGGCATTCTCGAGCTTGTTGGTGGCGCAAATGCACTCAGCGTTTGGAACGTTTCCCTTCAGATCAAATTTATTATGGCATCATTTTTTCTGGGACTTGGCGGTATCTGTGTATTACTTCAGTCCTTATCCATCACGCAGGCAGCAGGATTATCGTCAAGTAATCTTCTGAAGGGTAAATTATTCCACGGCATTTTCAGCGGACTCATTGCAGCGGTGTTATCCAGTCTGCTTCCTATACCCATTCCCTGCGCTATGGATACCGGTCTCTTACAGGTGCCCGTCGTTCAGCAATTTTTTGTCTTGATCCTATTAATCGTCATTGCCATGATATTTCTAAAAGAATCCTCTGGAAAAAAGAAAGAAAATCAGATATAATGATTAGCGAAAGGTGGTCTGACCATGTTATTTCGCAAAAAAGTAGACCGATATTGTGCGCATTGCGCTTTTGCAGGCAAGGTAAGTGAGGATCAAATGATCTGCCAGAAGTGCGGAATTGTCCCTGCCTCCCACCACTGCCGCAGATTTCGGTACGATCCTCTGAAGCGGATTCCCTCCAGAGCAAAAGCACAGGATTTTTCCAAATACGACGAAAAAGATTACAGTCTTTGATCTACATACGCAAATTTTTTATTGCATACAAAAAGCTCCGACTTTTCAGTCGGAGCTTTTCTATGTTACATTTAGGCCTCTTCGGTCTCAGCGACTTCTTCAGTCTCTTCGACTTCCTCTGCTTCCTCAGCGGGAGCAATCAGAGCACGGATGGACAGGCTGATGCGCTTGTTCTCGGCATCGACATCGATGATCTTAGCCTCGACTTCCTGACCCTCAGCCAGAACGTCTTCGGGCTTGCCGATACGGCGGTCAGCGATCTGAGAAATGTGGATCAGACCGTCAACACCGGGGATGATCTCTGCGAAAGCGCCGAAGGTCATGAGCTTGACGACCTTAACGGTAGCGACATCGCCGATCTTATACTGCTCGTTGAACATGGTCCAGGGGTTGGACTCTGCAGTCTTGTAACCCAGAGAGATCTTCTTCTTTTCGGCATCCAGAGCGATAACGAAAACTTCGATCTCATCGCCAACCTTGACGACTTCACCGGGATTCTTAATACGGTTCCAGGACAGTTCGGAAACGTGAACCATGCCGTCCACACCGCCGATATCGACGAATGCACCGTAGGAAGTCAGGCTCTTGACAGTACCGGTGTACTTCTTGCCAACTTCGATTTCGCTCCAAACCTTCTCCTGAGCAGCCTTACGCAGTTCGCTGGAGACAGCACGGATAGAACCTACCACTCTGCGGCGAGCACGGTTGACTTCAGTAATACGCATCTGAACGGTGGTCTTAACCAGAGCAGCCAGATCGCCGCCCTTGGGAACACCGGTCTGAGAAGCAGGGATGAACACACGGATGCCCTTCACGTTAGCAACCACGCCGCCCTTGTTCTCTTCGGTGATGATACCTTCCACGACAGCCTTGCTCTCAGCGGCTGCTTCCACTTCTTCCCAAGCCTTGCCGGCTTCAAGACGCTTCTTGGACAGACGGCAGGTGCCCTCGGAATCATTGACGTGAACGACAACGACTTCGATCTCGTCGCCGATCTTCAGGACTTCTTCAGCCTTGACGGTGGGATCGGAACTGAAATCATCAACAGGAATATAACCTGCATGCTTGGTGCCCAGGTCTACCTGAATTTCGGTAGCGCCAATGGCAGTAACGATGCCGATGACCTTATCTCCATTATTTAAAGTTTTGATAGACTGCTCGAGAAGCTCAGCAAAATTCTCCTCCATTGCAGTTTCAACCTTGATCTCTTCGCTCATTTTGTTGTTGACCTCCTTTATTATCCACGTTGGGGTAGATGCCCCAGCCGTGACGCCAACAGAATTGACATAGGAAAGATGCGATAAGTCCAGTTCACTTGCATCCTCGATCAGCGCAACATGATCGCAATATTGCCTGCATATCGCGGCAAGACGCTTGGTGTTGGAGCTGTTCGGATCGCCGACTACGACCATCGCATCGCATTCTCTGGATAGCTCACTCGCTTCTTTCTGCCGTTTTTCTGTCGCTTCGCATATTGTATCAAAGATTTCGTAATTTGTACACTCTTTTTTTATAATTTCCTTGCAATTTTCCCATAATTTCTGCGTATTGGTCGTTTGACAAACCATGCTGACAGGAATCTCGCGGCGATCAGGGTCTTCTGCCAACCATTTTTGCAGTTCTTCAGGGGTTTCAAACACCAGAGGATGATCGCACCAACCTGCAATGGCTACGACCTCAGGATGATCGGAAGTTCCGATTATGACAGGTTGTCTGCCCTTTTCCTCCGCCTCCGAAACCAACTTGTGGATGCGTTTGACAAAGGGACAAGTCGCATCTACAATTTCGACACCTTTTTCTTCCAGCAATTGCTGAACCGCTCTGGAAACACCGTGAGAGCGGATAATGACACAGCTGTCGGAAACGGCATCGGCAGGATCTGACAGTTCGGAAACACCCTGTTCGGCAAAATAGCCGGTCACGTGCCGATTATGAATGATCGGTCCCAGCGTATATACGTGTTTTCCTTCATGTACAGCTTTCTCGACAAGCTTCACAGCACGATCCACACCAAAACAGAACCCGGCTGTTTTTGCCAGAATCACATTCATTGCTTCTCCCCCATTTCATAGATCTGAGCCATCAGACGGTGCACCTCATCCTCTAGTTGCTGATCCGTGGGCTTATCACAGCCGTAATCAGGCTTATACGGCGCACCGATCACACACTTGAGAGGACTAAATGGGTAACGTTTGGATGTAAGATAAACCGGCAAAATGGGAGTATCTGTCCGATGAGCCAGAAGCATCACGCCGCGCTTGGGTTCGACCTTCTTACCGGCACGCACTCTGGAACCTTCCGGAAAAATCAGAAGCTGCTGCTCATCCTTCAGGCACCGAAGTCCGGTTTTGATCGCGCTGACATCATTGCCGCCGCGGTCAACACCAAAGGCACCAAGCTTCTGTATCAACCAACCAAGCAGCGGAACCTTCATAAGTTCCTTTTTTGCCATGATCCGCGGAATATGGCCGAGTCGCAGCGCAAGGATAATCCAAATGGGATCAGCCATGCCGCTATGATTGGGGCAGATCAGCAATCTCCCTTCCTTCGGAACATTTTCTCTGCCGTACACCTGAAAGACCGGATGATAAAGAAACATGGCAGCACGCACGATCACGTATAAAAGCTTGTAAATCCAACCGCTCAGCATGCCTGCAGTTTCTCCTCAACAATTCTCTTGATGGCAGCAACACTCTCCTCAACAGACAAATCGGAAGTGTCCAGCAAAACGGCATCGTCAGCCTGCTTCAACGGAGCGACCGGACGGTTCGAGTCACGGAAATCCCGTTCTTTCATATCCGCAAGAATACTGTCAAAGGTAATATTCTTCTCACCACGAGCCAGCAGTTCATCCAGACGGCGCTGTGCACGAACCTCAGCAGAGGCCGTCAGGAAGATTTTGACATCAGCATTGGGCAGCACCACGGTGCCGATATCTCTGCCATCCATGATAACATTGTGCTTTCCGGCCAGATTTCTCTGGACATCCAGCAGAAAATCGCGCACAACCTTCATAGCGGAAATCTTGGATGCATAATCGCTCATGGTCGGTGTACGCAGCTCATCCGTGACGTCCTTACCGTTGAGAATCATACGCTGCTGACCGTCCTCGGCATAGGCGATTTCGATGCCCACATCCTTGATCAGACGGGTCACGCCGTCAACATCCTTGGGACCAATTCCGCAAAGGTTTACATAATAACCAATTGTCCGATAGATCGCACCGGTATCTACGTAAACGTAACCCATGTCCTTTGCAACACGCTTGGCCATCGTACTCTTGCCTGCACCTGCAGGACCGTCGATAGCAATAGAAATATTCTTACTCATGACACTACCTCCTCGCTGTAGTCACGGCTGCCGGCAGCGACACCTGCAGCATAAGCCGTAGACCACGCAATTTGAAGATTAAAGCCGCCTGTATAGGCGTCTACATCCAGAATCTCTCCGGCAAAATACAGGCCGGACACCAGTTTGGATTCCATGGTTTTAGGATCTACTTCTTTGGTCTTGATACCGCCGGCTGTGATGATTGCTTCCTCCACAGGACGGGTTCCGAGAATCTCAACCGTGAAATTCTTTGTCAGTTCCAGCAATCTTCTTCTCTGCTGCTTGGTCAGAGAATTGGCCTTGGTATCACCCGCAATCTCCGCTCGTTCCAGCATAACAGGTATCATCGTTCTGGGATAAAGATCCTGAAGAGCATTTTCCATGGACCTATTCTGATACTGCTCCAGATCCCGCAAAATTCTCTGATCCAGCTTTTGCTCATCCAAGGCGGGTTTCAGATCAATAGAAATGCGATAGCTGTCCCCTTCCTTCAGATGGGCACTGCTGCTCAAAATCGTAGGTCCCGATAGGCCAAAATGGGTAAACAGAAGCTCTCCGAAATCCTCATAGACTGCCTTCTTCTTTTGATTAATCAGCTTCACAGCCACATTCCGCAGAGACAGTCCCTGCATTTTAGCACACCAGGAACCATTCTCCTCCAAAGGCACCAGAGAACCTCTGGGTTCCACAACTGTATGCCCGACAGCTTTCGCCATCCGGTAGCCGTCACCTGTTGATCCCGTCAGCGGATAAGAGCATCCACCTGTACACAGAATCACACAGCGTCCATATTCTGAGCCATTGTCAGTCAAAACGCCTCTGATTTCCCCTTCTTCGACCAGAAGTTCCTTCGCTTTAGCCCGTTTGATCTCTACGTTCTGCTCTTTCAGAAATCTCTGCAGGGCAGCAATGACATCCGCAGATTTATCGCTGACGGGAAACACACGGTTGCCTCTTTCAATCTTCAATGCACAGCCATACTTCTCAAAAAAAGACATAGCTGCATCGGGATCAAAGCCCTGAAGCGCGCTGAACAGGAACCGTCCGTTTCTGGGAATACTCTTCATAACCTCGTCGGCAGCACAGGCATTGGTCACATTGCAACGGCCTTTTCCTGTAATGGCCAGTTTTTTGCCCAGTCTGTCATTGGGTTCCAGCAAGACGACTTTTGCGCCCGACTGAGAGGCAAATCCGGCAGCCAGCATACCGGCCGCACCGCCGCCGATCACAATTACTTTATGTCTCTTCAAGTCCTTCATAAACCTCATATTCTGCCCAGATTTTTTCCAAATTCTCGAAAATTCTGGAGAATTCCTGTTCTTTTCTACGTCCAATTGCCACAATGAGTGCATTTACAATGCTCATGGGTGCAACCAGAGAATCCACCACAGAGACCATGCCGCTCTTTGCTGTCAGCGTATAGCCTGCGATCTTGGCTGCAGGTGCATCCAGAGAATCCGTAATCACGGCAACCTCTGCACCGGAATCACGGGCAAACTCCAAAACCTTGACTGTGCGGCTGGAATATCTGGGTAGGCTGATACCGATGACCACGTCACCTGCACCGACATGGGACATCTGCTCCATCATTTCGCTGGTTGCTGTAGACTCAACCAATCGGACATTGTCGAAAATATTTCTGAAATAGAAGTTCATAAATGTCGCAATGGCCGCGGAGGATCGCACACCGACAATGTATATATTTTTTGCTTTACAGATGGCTTCGACAGCAGAATTGAGGGCAGATCGATCCAGCGATTCATTTGTCATACGGATACTTTCCATATCAGAATGAAGAACCGTAGACACCACATCCTGTCCGCCAAATCGGTCATTGTCCACACCAATTCTCTGAACCGCAGTCAGTTTCGTGCGAACCATTTCCTGCAGCGTTTTCTGCATACTGGGATAACCGTCAAAGCCGAGTTCCACTGCGAAACGTACAACGGTGGATTCGGAAACATTGACCATTTTTCCCAACTTACTGGCCGTCATAAAAGCAGCCTTATCGTAGGAAGCTGTAATAAAATTAGCAATCCGCTTCTGACCCTTTGAAAACCCGGTCATGCGGTTATGTATCGTAGAAAGAATATCCGTTGCCATGTGATCCCTCTTTTTTCTTAGGCTCTTGTATTCAATATACTGTTTTGCAGATGTTTTTGCAAGAGGTCACCGTCTATTTTGAAGGAAATCCTTCATGATCTTTCAAATTACGCACTTCATTTGCAGTTAACCGTCTCCACTTACCTACGGGTAACTCACCCAAGCCGAGACTGCCCTCCTGCACCCGCTTCAGACGTGTGACAGTAATCCCGGCAGACTCACAGAGTCTTCTGATCTGCCGGTTTCTACCCTCAAAGAGTGTAAACTCCAGCATGGTGCTTTTTTCCCGGTTCAGGACCCGGACTTTTGCAGGTATTGTTTTCTTTCCGTCAATTTCAATGGAAGATGTCAGTTTTTTCAGACTGTCTTCCGAGAAACCGTTAACCCAAACGTGATATACCTTGGAGATTTCACCTTTGGGATGCGTGAGCATATTGGTCAATTCTCCATCATTGGTCATGAGGAGCAGTCCCTCTGAGTTGAGATCCAACCGCCCAACCGGCCAAACCCGGAAACTGCAGTCCTGCATCAGCTGAGAAACGTCTTTTCTCCCCTGTTCATCCTGCAGGGTTGTCACGTAACCGCGAGGCTTGTTCAGCATGAAATAGACCAATTCCGGTGCAAATTCCAAAACAACACCGTCTACGGCAATCTGATCATGTTCCGCATCGGCAGAGGCGCCCAAAACCGCCGTACAACCGTTCACAGTCACACGCCCTTCTTCGATCAACTTTTCTGCCTGTCTGCGAGAGGCTACACCATATTGAGATAGTATCTTTTGCAACCTCTGTTCCATGCTAAGCCTCCTCCGGTACAGAATATTTCCAGTAAAGCGGTATCGTCTGAAATTCAGAACCATCAATTGTAACGCACACAGAACCCGCCTGTTCACCGGCCAATACCGGTGCGTAAACAAACATAGGCAGGTACACAAGCAATTCCGCTGCATCATCTTCTGACAAGCAGCAAACGAGATCCTCTGCTATCACAGCCTGTACACGATCTTCCGCACCGCCAATCACGCAAACTTCACCCATAATCTGCCCGGCATTTGCCAGCGTTTGCAAATCATAGAAAGAGAACCCGTAATCAAACAGCATGGCATGATCAGCCCAGTCGTTCCGATCATCAATCGTCACAGTAATCAATCTGCGGCCTTCACGCTCTGCCGCACTGACGAGAATACGTCCTGCTGCCATCGTATAGCCAGTCTTAACACCTACAGCCCCTTCATATCGCCACAAAAGCTTATTATGGTTGGTAAGCGTTCTCTCCCCAAAGGTGACTGATTTCGTTGAAACAACCTCTCTGAAAACAGCGTTGTTCATGGCATAGGCGGTCAGGCGGGCAAGATCCATCGCAGTCGAATAATGCTCTTTTTCGTCCAAGCCATGGGGGTTCTTATAGTTGGTTCCGGACAGCCCCAGCTCCTCGGCCTTTCGGTTCATCTTCTCAGCAAAGGCCTCTATGCTGCCGGAACAATACATAGCCAACGCTGCAGCCGCATCATTTCCAGAATGAAGCATCATGCCATAGAGCAATTCCTCCACGGTCACGATTTCCCCTGCTTTCAAGTGCATGGACGAACCTTCAATGCCGATCGCTTCTTTAGGAACAGCATACTCAGCTTTTAAATTACATTCCTCTGCCACCAGAAGCCCGGTCATGATCTTTGTTGTACTGGCAATCAAGGATTGGATATTCTCGTGATCTGCGTAGAGCACTCTTCCCGTTGTCCCATCCAGCAAAACAGTACTTCCTGCAGAGGTTTTCGGCTCAGCAAATGCCGGCATAGATAAAAGGACGGCAGCAGCAAGGCAGCCGGCAACCGTCCTTAAAATTTTCAAACGCATATTATCACCGCCGTTAGTATAACCGCGGACAGCAATAATATCACACTTCGGTTTTTTCGCTCTTCTTCTGCTTCCGCAATTCGGAAACCTGATCAATCAGTTCCGGCAGCAGTTCCACCAAGCGTTCCAGAGAATTGGAAGCCGGCTCTGCCACAGGCAGCAGACGTACACTTTCGCCCTTGATGACCAGAAATGCGACAGGTGTAACGGACACGCTGGCTCCGGTACCGCCGCCGAAGGCATTTTCTTTGTTTGCAGGATAGCCCTTTGTGGCAAAATCGGTGCCGCCACCGGCAAATCCGTATTTTACCTTGGACACAGGAATCAAGGTCACACCGTCAGGTGTATGAATGGCTTCACCAATAACGGTATTGGCATCCGCCATAGTTTTAATTTTTTCGATGGAGCTTCCCATCATATCAGGCAAGGGATGTTTCATTGGTTTTGCACCGCCTTTTCAGAAGTTTTTGTATGTCGATACAGCTTGAGCAGCAACGCAAGGCCGCTGACAAGCAGTGCCAAAATCTCATAGACACGAACCGTTGCTTCGATCTCACCCAGAATATCGGTGCCAGTCCGGTCAAAATTGCAGGAGACGTCAATATCCTGCTTTCCAACAGAAAACAGTCTCTGCACCAACGGAAGACCTGCGCTGAAACCGGCACAAATCTGACCGTACCGCATCGCACACACTTCCGGGTCATCACCGCCAACGGTAACATAAATGCGAAGCAGATCCAGTTTGGGAGTCTTAAGAATCTTACTGACAAGAGCCAAAACATACCGCCAGTTGTCCAGCAATGCTCGTACCCATTTTTTCACGGGAGCGCGATTTTTGTCGCCGCCACCCGGGGCAGAGACAGCTTCGTTCTTCGGAGTTTTCTTCTCATTGGAAGACAAGGAGAATCTAAATGCACCAATTCGAACCTTCAAAACTGCCGAGCCGCTTTCCCAACGAAGACGAATTCCGGTCTTCATCGACAGCAGCAAATACAGAACAGCAGCAGTTATAAGTCCGCCGATCATTGCGCTGTTTCCTCAGCGGTTTCTTCCTGCGGGATTTCCGGTCTGCGGCTGAAATTCATCAGTTCAATCTCCGGCAGTTCATCCAGAGAATTCAAGCCGAAAGTCCGAAGAAAATCGGGTGTTGTCCGATAGAGAATCGGTCTGCCGGGAACATTGAGTCTGCCGCACTCCTCGATCAGCTTTTTCGTCAGCAGTGCGCTGACGGAATAGGCGCTGTCCACACCGCGGAGCTGCTCCACGTAAGCCTTGGTTGCAGGCTGATAGTAAGCAATAATGGTCAATGCTTCCAGCTGAGAGGGTGACAGCTTCGGGGGTTTTCTCGTCTCCAGCGTTTTTGTAACAAACTCCGCCATTTCACCGGAAGAACACATCTGATAAGCATTTTCCAGTTTCAGAATTCTGATACCGCTGCGATTAAAGGCAAACATATCCATCAGTGCCTGCGCTTCACGGTGAATCTCATCCTCATCCGCTTCCAAAGATACAGACAGACGACCGGCATCCACCGGTTCACCGGCAGCAAATAAGACAGCCACAATGGCTCGCTGCAGATCATTCTGTTCCAAGTTCCGTCACTCCTTCCTCATCAGTTTGTGCCTCCGGCATCTGAATAAACCGGACATCCAGATCTTCATCCGTGTCCCCTTCCAATTCTACCGAACGGACACGGCACAGTTCCAAAACTGCCAAAAACGTTGCAACGATCTCCGATCTGGAGCGGTTGCCCCGGAACAACTTAAGAAACTTCGAAATACCGTGAGACAGCAGTTTCTTCAGCACTTCGGCGGCCTTTTTCGTAACAGGATAAGGTTCACGACCGACAATGCCGGAAAAATTGGATGTCGGAGGCGGCAATGCCCTTTCACTGCGCTCTGCAACAGCTGTCATGGCTCGAATCAGATCGGAAGGCTCGTGCTGGTACCGATAGGTATGGTCTCTCTGAAAAGGTTCCTGACCTTTCGTGAACAAACCGATACCGATCTCATTTCTGCCGGAAAGGTATTCCACACTGGTCTTCACCTGCTGGAATGCTTCTTTTCTTTGCCGTTCCTCCAGAGAGCGAATCAGAAGTTCCATTTCGCTGAGGGCTTCTTCCTGCTCTGCTTTGGACAAAAGCATTTTTGTCTTAATCAGCATTAGATGAGAAGCCATGGCGATGAACTCACTGGCAATCTCCATATCCATTCGTTTCATTTCTTCCAGATAGGCCAGATACTGTTCCAGAATGGAAGTGATGGAGATGTCCTGAATCTCTATTTTGTTTTTACTGAGCAAAAACAGTATCGCATCCAAAGGACCGTCAAAATCCTCCATATGCTCTGCCTTTGCACGGACGACTCCGTCCAGATGATATTGTGGACCTTCCATAGATACCTCAAACCAGCCAGTTGGCAATGTAATAAAAAATAGGTTCTGTGATGGCAGATATACCATCCAGAAGTGCACCTCTCAAAAACAGCAGCGGTACATCCAGAACGTTTAAAAGGAGCAAGGCCATCAAAAGCAGCATGCCATACCGCTCATAACGCATAAGCTGTATGTACCATCGGTTCGGCAGAACCGCAAACAGGACTTTCGACCCATCCAGCGGAGGAATGGGAAACAGATTAAATACAGCCAGACCGGCACTAATGACCGCAATGTTCTCCAGAATACTGCGGACCAGATGAAACAGGGTGCCCATCTGTTCAAACGGCACAACAGCCAGCCAAACGGCGCGTACAAGCATTACAAAGAATGCCAGAAGCACATTACTGACTGGACCTGCAAGCGCGGTCAGAACCATACCAAGCTTTGGATTTCTGAATCGCCTTGCATCAATCGGCACAGGCTTCGCCCAGCCAAATCGCGCCAGAGTCATCAGCACCAGACCCATAAGATCCACATGGCGCAGCGGGTTTAGAGACAACCGTCCCTGCCGTTTTGCCGTATCATCGCCCAGCCAGAAAGCAACCGATCCATGACAGTTCTCGTGAACAGTGATACTCAGCAGCGCAGCGAGAACAACACCGAACGTATCCAAGAGAAACCCAAATTCCAATTGCTTTAACCAGGAAAGAATTCCATCCAAGAGGCATACTCCCTCATAATATTTTGATTAGTATACCATCTTTTCAGAAAAATAGCAAGGATACCCGGCTGTTTTAGCAGAGTATCCTTGACAATTATTCAGCAGTTTTCAGAATGTACGAGAGCAGTTCTTCCCTGCCCTCGCCCTTTTCCGCGGAAAACCGGATCAGAGGAATGTCATCTTCCAGAGAAAGCGTCTCGCGAATTGTCTTGAGATTGCCTTCAATCTCAGACTTCTTCAGCTTGTCCATCTTGTTGGCAACCACCACATAGGGTCGCTGGGACTGCTGAAACCAGTTGGCCATGATAATGTCATTGGCGGTAGGCTTATGCCGTGCATCCACAATCAGCACACCGAGGGTAATGTAATCGGGAGCTGCAAAGTAACTCTCGATCAGCTTTGCCCAGCGCTCTTTTTCGTGCTTGGGCACCTTGGCATAACCATAGCCGGGCAAATCGACCAAGTACATGGCTTTATCGATCAAAAAATAGTTGATATGGGTGGTCTTACCGGGAGCCTCACCAACTCTGGCAAAATTCTTTCTCTGCAAAAGACGGTTAATCACAGAAGACTTACCCACATTGGATCTGCCGGCAAAGGCGATCTGCGGCAAAAGATCCTTCGGGCAGTCTGCCAGACTGGCAGCAGAGCGGATAAATTCAGCATTATGCAAGTTCATAGTTTCACCTACTGCCGGATACCGGTCTTTCTTCTCTTTTTTTGCTCAGGCGCTACCGGCAAGGAAGTTTCCTGCGGTACAGACGAAGAAATCGTTTCTCTGTATGTCTCCATATCCAGAGCAGCATCCAGAACATCATCTACATGAGAAACTGCAATAAAGTTGAGGCCTCTGCGAACAGTCTGGTCAATTTCCTCCAGATCCTTCAAATTGTCCTTTGGAATGATGACCGTCTTGATCCCATGGCGCAGGGCTGCCATGGTCTTCTCTTTCAGACCGCCAATGGCCAAAACCCGTCCACGAATGGAGATCTCACCGGTCATAGCCAGATCCCGACGGACCTTCGCTCCGGTCAGAGCAGAGACCATAGCAGTGCAGATGGTAATGCCGGCAGAAGGACCGTCTTTGGGAATAGCGCCTTCCGGGAAATGAACATGAATATCCTTTGTTTTGTAGAAATCCTCGGGAATATGGAGTTTTTCCGTTCTGGAACGGATATAGCTCATGGCAGCATGGACAGATTCCTTCATCACATCACCAAGATTGCCTGTCAGCTCCAGCTTGCCGGAACCGGGCATCACATTGACTTCAACCTCCAGCGTTTCACCGCCTACGGAAGTCCATGCCAAACCGGTAACCAAGCCAACGGTATCAGCAGGAGGCAGTTCATCAGGCAGATACTTCCGTACGCCAAGGAATTCCT
>JAZNLL010000101.1:0-8127 GCA_045579045.1 Candidatus Avilachnospira sp. | reverse complement strand
AAGACCGCTTGGCCTTCCGACTTCAGGTGCAGGCAGTTGTTACGGGCGGTGATGTATCCATCTTAGGAGGAGGGGATTATTAAGGGGAGGGCGGCTTTGTGAAAAGCCCTCCCCTTAATTGTCTCTTTTTCTGTCTTTTCTGGACAGGCAGAAAAGACAGCCGCCGGAGGCTGAAAGCAACCTTGAGTTGCTTTCACAATCCCTCAGTCAGCTTCGCTGACAGCTCCCTTTACACAAGGGAGCCTTTTTTCGTGCTTTTCCATGTAGCTTCGCACTAAGAATATAATCTGTTTGTTAACAGACCGTCGTTCTTTTTTCGCAAGTTTGCGAATTTCCTCTAACATGGTTTCTTCCATTCTGATAGAAAAAGTTTTTTGTGCCATGGTATTCCCTCCATTCGTCTATGATAATACATCATAAACGTAATGGTATTTTTGGTAATACCAAATTTAGTAAATTTATTTTCTCAACTCGATGATCTGGTCTCTCAGAACGGCGGCGTATTCGTATTCCATCATCTTGGCGGCTTCCCGCATGGCCTTTTCCAGACGGGCGATCTCTTTGTCCTTCTCGGCTCGGGTCATCTTGACACCGGACTTGCCCTTCACATCCTTGCCGGGTCTGGAAATCTCGATGAGGTCGCGGACAGACTTGATGATGGTCTGAGGCACGATGCCGTTGGCTTCATTGTAAGCCTGCTGAATCTGACGGCGGCGGGCAGTCTCATCCATGGCGGCTTTCATGGAAGGGGTGATCTTGTCGCCGTAAAGAATGACCTTGCCCTCTGCGTTTCTGGCGGCACGGCCGATGGTCTGAATGAGACTGGTCTCACTGCGGAGGAAGCCTTCCTTGTCTGCATCCAGCACCGCCACCAAGCTCACTTCCGGCAGATCAAGACCCTCACGGAGCAGGTTGATGCCTACCAGCACATCGAATTTGGCAAGGCGCAGATCCCGGATGATCTCCATCCGCTCCATGGCAGAAATATCCGAGTGCATATAGCGGACACGAACGCCGTGCTTCCGCAGGTATTCCGTCAGATCCTCTGCCATCTTCTTGGTGAGGGTGGTCACCAGAACCCGCTGTTCCTTCTCCGTGCGGAGACTGATCTCATTCATCAGATCGTCGATCTGCCCTTCAATGGGTCGGACTTCCACCTCCGGGTCCAACAGACCTGTAGGACGGATGACCTGTTCGGCGATTTGAGCGGCACGGGATGTTTCGTACTCCGCCGGTGTGGCAGAGACATAGATGACCTGATTTAATTTGGACTGGAACTCCTCGAAGTTGAGGGGTCGGTTGTCGTAGGCTGAAGGCAGGCGGAAGCCGTAGTTGACCAGACTTTCCTTGCGGCTGCGGTCACCTGCGTACATGGCACGAACCTGCGGCAGGGTCACATGGCTTTCATCGATGAACAGGACAAAATCCTTGGGGAAGTAGTCCAGCAGAGTGGTGGGAGGCGAACCCGGCTCTCTGCCCTGTATGACACGGGAATAGTTTTCAATGCCGGTGCAGAAGCCGATCTCCTGCATCATTTCGATGTCGTAGAGGGTGCGCTGACGGATACGCTGGGCTTCCAGCAGCTTGTCATTTTCTTCAAATAGCTTCACCTGCTGCCACATCTCGTCCTCAATCTCCCGAATGGCACGGTCCATCTTCTCCTTGGAGGCCACATAGTGGCTGGCAGGATAGATGGCAACATGCTCCACGATCCGGTCAGGCATACCGGTAACGGCATTGATCTCCGAAATGCGGTCGATCTCATCACCGAAAAACTCCACCCGGATGGCTCTGCCTGTCCAGTAGGCGGGGTAGACCTCAATGGTGTCGCCCCGGACACGGAAGTTGTTTCGGACGAAGTTGAGATCATTGCGCTCGTAGCGGATCTCCACCAGTTTTTTTACCAGCTGTTCCGGGGGATAGGTCATGCCTGCCCGGAGGGAGATGACCATGTTCTGATAGTCGATGGGGTCGCCCAGACCGTAGATACAGGAGACCGATGCCACCACGATCACATCTCGGCGTTCCGAGAGGGCGGAGGTGGCGGAATGGCGCAGCCGCTCGATCTCATCATTGATGGCGGAATCCTTTTCAATATAGGTATCCGTATGGGCAATGTAGGCCTCCGGCTGATAGTAGTCGTAGTAGGAGATGAAGTACTCCACTGCATTCTCCGGGAAAAATTCACGGAACTCCGCACACAGCTGGGCGGCCAATGTTTTATTGTGCGCCAGAACCAAGGTAGGCCGATTGACCTTCTGGATGATATTGGCCATGGTAAAAGTCTTGCCGGAACCGGTAACACCCAGCATGACCTGTTCTTCCAATCCCAGTTCTAAGCCCCCAGCCAGCTTCTGAATGGCTTGTGGCTGATCGCCCGTAGGGGCATAGGGTGCGTACAGTTTGAAGTCCATAGAATCACTCCTTGCCTATATTTTACATGGTTCTGCGCCTATTATCAATTCTATTTTCTGCCGGACAGGCATAGGATAGAACAGGAAAACGAAAGGAGCGAGCCCAATGGCATTTGAATATGAGGAAAAGGCGCTGGAGCTGCCCCATAAAGTGACTTTGGACAGCCGAAATCGGCTCAATATGACGGGAATCAAGGAAGTGGAGAGCTTCGATGAGGGTATGGTGGTGCTGCACACTACCCGGGGAACGCTGGTGGTACGGGGAGAAGGTCTGCACCTGCAGCTGCTGAGCCTCGATGGGGGACAGGTTCATGTGGACGGGACGGTAGACTCCCTGACCTATGAGGATACGGGCAGTCAGGGTGGCTTTCTGTCCAGACTCTTTGGCTGATGGAACAGCCGGTAGCGGTTCAGGGGCGGGAACTTCTGACTGCCATGGTGCTGGGCGTTTGTCTGGCGATTTTTTATGATTTTTTGCGTGGAATCCGAAGAAAAGGAAAGTTTCTCACCGGATTTCTGGATTTTATATTTGGAACCGTTCTGCTGGGTTCCTTCCTTTGGTTTATGATCTATCCCGGTCGGGGGCTGTTCCGGGTCTACGATCTTTGGGGGATTTTACTGGGGGCGGCGGTGTGGTTTTGGCTCTGCAGCCGGACGTTCCTGCGAATTTGGATGGCAATTCTCGCCGCAGTTCTGAACCCTTTGACAAAATTTTTGAAATTTTTGCGAAAATTTGCAAAAAAATACTTTTCAATCGGAATAAAATGGGTTAAAATAAACTGTACCCTTGGCTTTTCCAAAATTAGGGAACGAAAAAATGCTGGAGGAAACGGTAATGCGGTTCAAACGGTCATCACTGCTGACGAAGATTTTGATACTGGTTCTGGTGGTGTACGCTACCGTTACCCTGGTTTCCCTGCAGAATCAGGTCACAGCCAAAAACGCAGAGGCAGAAGCCCTGCAGGCCGAGATCGCCGCAGAAAAACAGGAAAATCTCCGGCTGGAACAAGCCATCGATGAGCTGGATACCCAGGAGGGTATCGAAGCTGTGGCCCGTCAGAAGCTGGGCATGGTTGCCAGAGGCGAGATCGTGTTCTACGACGTGGGTCAATAGGGTAGAAATTAGGGGGACATTTTCAGAGTATGGAATTTGCAGTAGGTGCTGTTTTAGAAGGCAAAGTCAAGACCATCACCAAGTTCGGTGCCTTTGTCGAACTGCCGGAGAATAAAACCGGTATGGTACATATTTCCGAGATCACCCATACCTTTGTCAACGACATCCGGGAACATCTGACGGAAGGTCAGGATGTGAAGGTCATGATCATCGGTATGGAAAACGGCAAGATCAATCTGTCTATCAGACGGACGCAGACGCCGCCCCAGCGGCAGTTTAATGACCGTCCCAAACAGAACTTTGACCGCCCGAAGCCTGCCTTTGACCGCCCTGCCAGACCGAACCGTCCTGCGCAGCCGGCTGAGCGTCAGCCCCAGTCCTTTGACGATATGCTCAAGCAGTTCATGGCAGACAGCGACAGCAAGATCTCCGGCCTGTACTCTGACAGAAAAACAAAAACCAGAAGAAGATAAATCGTGTGATCGCGCCGCGGCTCATGTCGCGGCGTTTTTCACGGTGGAGGCAAACCTTGTATAGATATTATTGGACAAAACGGCTGGTCATCGGTGCGGCGCTGCTGCTGGTGCTGGGATGGCTGGGATCACTCCTTTTGAATATTCAAAGTGCGGACGGCTACCTGAGAGCCTATCTGCGTTATCGCGAACTGATCTCCCATATGGAGCAGGCGGAGCTGACTGTGACGGACAGCTATCTGACCGTTGGAGAATACAGCCTTAACGAACTGGGACTGCTGAAGCCCATGCGGGCTGCTGCCAGAGAATGCTTTGGCTTTTCTCCCGACAAAGAGCCTGCACCAAAGGATTTTGCCAGACTTTCCCGACAGGAGAGAAAAGCTGCAAGCAAGAGTGTGACCGATGGCGCTGTTGCCGTGGATGCAGAGACGCTGGATGTCAGCCCGGTGCTGCGGGATCTGCAGAATCTGAACCGGGGTGAGGGTGATCTGATCCCCGAAGCCATGGGCGCTGTGGCAGATGAGGTGGCTCTGAAGGCTGTGCTGCGGCAGGCAATGACCGATTGGGTGGCTTCGGACTCCGGCATGGAATCCAGAAGTGTCGATCTGGACAATGAGAAGATTTATGCCATGACGGGCAGCAAGGAACGGCTGTCCTATGATGAAGTGGTGCAGCAGGCCATGCAGAATCTGGTCATTGACGTGAAGCTGATGGACAGAACAGCGCAGCTGGAAGTCGGCTCTGTGGTGCGGGTGGATGTCAACGGCATCGGCACCATCAACAAGCCTGTGCTGGAAAATGTCATCAAGGCATGGGCGCTGGAAGGCCCCGGCGGCTGGTCTCCTTATCGGCTGGAAAGCCACGGACGGGGAACGCTGCTGCTGGATTTTCTCCATGTAAACTATAACCTCGATCAGGAAAAACTGATGCAGGTTCTGACGGAGCAGATCATGGCGCTGGACAATAGCCCTGTTGAGGCGGAATATCTCTGCAGCCGGGAAGGGAAACCCTATTCCATCGGCGAGGCCTACATCGAAGTGGACATCGCACAGCAGAAGATGCGGTATTATGAAAAGGGTGAAATGCTGATCGAGACCGATGTGGTCACAGGTTACCCCAACGGTCGGTGGACCTGGCCCGGTATTTACCGCATTCAGGAGAAGGATACCAACCGGCAGCTGAGCGGCGAGGATTACAGCGTCCATGTGGATTACTGGCTGGGTTATGACGGCGATTACGGTATTCACGATGCCCAATGGCGGGATGAATTCGGCGGAGAACTGTACATGGAAGAGGGTTCTCACGGCTGTACCAACACACCGCTGGAGGCTATGGCTGCCATCCATGAAAAAGCGGAATTGGGCATGACGGTCATTGTTCACTACATAGAAGAATAATGGGAAAGAGAGCACCGGAGGTGCTCTCTTTTTTTGTGGGGTGATCTCTCCCCCAGTCAGCCTTGAGGCTGACAGTTGCGCCCCCCTTTTGTCAGCTTCGCTGACATTTCCCCCGCTGGGGGAATCACCCTCGTCAGAGGGGGCCTTTGGGTGCGGTTATTCTGCTTCAATGTAGATTTCTTCGGCCTGCCGGTGACCTTGAATCAAAATATCTCTGGCAAGACCAAAGTTTTGCTGCTCCATGGCTTTCAATGCGGAGGTAATGGCTTGAAACAGAGTGAAGTACATCTTTTTGTAATCTGCATCCATAAAAACACTCCTTGTAGATATATTTTGAATATATAATGCGTTCATATAACGAATAATAACATGAATTAAACCTAAAATAAATACAAAATAAATTTATTTTGAGGTGTTCTTATGGGTATTAAGAGCTTGTCTATTCGTATTGACGAAGAAATGCTGAACAAGCTTCATGTGGTTGCGGATTATGAAGGTCGCTCTGCCAACAGTCAGATTTTGATTCTGATTCGGGACAGCATTGAAAAGTATGAGGAAAAACACGGAAAGATTGGAAATGAAAAGTAAGGAACAGGGAGCACCGGGAGGTGCTCTCTTTTTTGTGGGATGATCTCTCCTCCTGTCAGCCTTGAGGCTGACAGTTGCGCCCCCCTTTTGTCAGCTTCGCTGACATTTCCCCCGCTGGGGGAATCACCCTCGTCAGAGGGGGCCTTTGGGGTGCGTGTGTTGTCAAGGGGAATTGGTTCAATGAATTGGAATAGGGGAAACTGAGAAAGCCGTTGGACGGGAAGCGTCCGGCGGCTTTTTTGATTCAACTTGTTCAATTTTTCGGACGGGAAATAAGGGTGCAATTGGATTTGACGGTAGGATGTTCGTGGGACGCGACCCATTTTACATACAGGAGGTGATGGCATATGGGTACGGTGAAGCTGTTTCCCCTTTCACCGGAGGAGACAAGACGGAAAATTCGCCGGTATCAGAAAATGGTGGAGGACGGCTCTTTTGAAAAGGCGGATTTCTGGCATTTCTGCGGGTTTCTCGGTGTGGACGATGAGACGGTTCTGGAGACCATGGAACGGCCGGGAAACAAAAACAGAGAAGTGGCGGCGGAACTGAAACGGCTGGTCTGCTGGATCAAGGGCCAATATGCCACGGCGCCGGGCTGGAACGGCTCCAACGGCTCCAAGGCGCTGTTTCTTCTGAAGCAGAACATCGGCGGCATTCTGCTGACAGACCGTCCGGAGGGAAAACAGGAAGGGAAACGGGAGATCACAGTGAAGTTCGGCGGAAGGAGCAAGGATCCCTTTGGGTGAGGAATGGAAAATGCTTGGTTTCTCTCCCTCCGTCTGCGGCGATGCCGCAGACACCTCCCTCATCAGAGGGAGGCAGGGTGCGGAGGAGGTGGATGAATGAAAGGTCAGACAACGGTGGATCTGGGCAGACCCAACTCCAAGCCACAGGAGGATTTCTTTGACTGCCGGGTGAAGTACATCTGCTTCGGCGGTGCCAGAGGCGGCGGTAAAAGCTGGTGCACCCAGCGAAAGTCTGTGGGGGGTTGTCTCCGGTATCCGGGGCTGCGTGTACTCATCATCCGAAGGCGGTATGAGGATCTGGAAAACTCCGTCATTGAGCCTGTGTGCAGGCTGGTGGACAAGTCTGTGGCCACCTTTCATGCTTCCAAGCGTGTTCTGGAATTCTGCAACGGCAGCTACATCCGGTTTGGCAACATGGAAAGCTACGACTCGGCGGTTTCCGGTAAGTATCAGGGGCAGGAATACGACTGGATCTTTCTGGAAGAAGCCACCCAGTTTACGGAACAGGAGTTCCGTGGATTGGCGGCTTGCTGCCGCGGTGCTTCCAAGTTTCCCAAGCGGTTTTACATGACTGCCAATCCCGGCGGTATCGGTCATGGATGGGTGAAACGGCTGTTCATTGAACGGGATTTTCTGCCGGCGGAAAATCCC
The DNA here is from genome assembly GCA_045579045.1 of Candidatus Avilachnospira sp. Classification (GTDB taxonomy): domain Bacteria; phylum Bacillota; class Clostridia; order Oscillospirales; family Oscillospiraceae; genus Avoscillospira. The sequence goes on along the minus strand of JAZNLL010000101.1, from coordinate 744 downwards.
AAAGACTACCGCTTCATCAAGGCCACGGTGGAGGACAACAAGGATCTGCTGGAAGGCTCTCCCGACTACGTCAATGCGTTGGAGCTGCTGCCGGAGGATATTCGCCGCGCCCACCGATACGGCGACTGGGATGCCCTGTCAGGGGGGTATTTTCCCGAATTTGCAAGAAGAACCCATGTGGTCAAAGACTTCCCCATTGCAAAGGGCTGGAAAAAATACCGCGCTTTTGACTACGGATTAGACCTGTTTGCCTGCCTGTGGGTGGCGGTGGATTACAACGGAAGGTGCTATGTATACAGAGAGTTTGCCGAAAGCGGTCTGATCGTTTCCCAGGCGGCAAAGGCGGCGCTGGCAGTGACCAAGGAGAACATCGAATACACCATTGCGCCGCCGGATATGTGGTCCACCCAGAAGGACACCGGTAAGACCATGGCACAGGTCTTTCTGGAAAACGGATTGGAGCTGGTCCGTGCCAACAACAGCCGTGTGCAGGGCTGGATGGCTCTGAAAGAACTGCTGAAACCCATGGCAGACGGAAAGCCGGGGCTGATGGTCTTTGAAAGCTGCCGGGGTCTCATTGACGACCTGATGGCCATTCAGCACGACGAAAAGAATCCGTCAGACTGCGCCAAACAGCCCCATGAAGTGACCCATCGACCGGACGCATTGCGCTACTTTGCCCAGCTGCGGACACTGAAACCGGAGTTGCCGGAACAGGAAGAAGACGAGCCGAGAAAGACAGGG
>JAZNLL010000100.1:0-48814 GCA_045579045.1 Candidatus Avilachnospira sp. | reverse complement strand
CAATATACTCAAGAATTTTCGTTGGCTATTCTCGCATTCAACATTTCTGTTTGACAAGAACAACTTTTAATAAATTGTCCAAGGTGCTTGTTCATGTTTACGTTGTTTAATTTACAAGGTACACTCCGGTGCGTTCACCGGTTCGCTCTCAAGAGAGAGCTTGCTTATGTTACCACAGCATTTTCGATTTGTCAAGAACTTTTTTCTAAGTTTTTTCACAAAATCCCAACGCATATTCGGTTGATAAGCCTGCGCCTCAAGCGCCCCGTTATCATACCAAAACAGGAACTTTTTGTCAACAAAATTTTGCCAAAAATAATGCACAAAGGATGTGGAAAAATTCCCCTTTGTTTTGACATCCTGAATGATACATCATACGACAAAAACAGGGTGGCTTGCGCCACCCTGCAAAAATGACCAAACGGTCATCCATCTACATCTTCGATGAGGCCATAGCCTCCGTAGTTTCTCTTATAGACCACTGCAAAAGCACCGTCTGCTTCTTCATCACGGAAGGCGAAGAAACCATGGCCCAGCAGGTTCATCTGCAGAACTGCTTCTTCCCGTGACATAAGCTTCAGATTGAAACGCTTGACACGCACGATCTGGATCTCATCTTCCGGCTCATCAGGAACAAAGGACGAAACCATTTCCGGTGTACGGACAAATGCATCTGTCCGCAGCCGCTTGGCAAGTCTGGTCTTGTTCTTTCGGATCTGCCGCTCGATGGTACTGACGCAAGCATCAATAGAAGCAAACATATCGGATGTGCTTTCACTGGCCCGGAAGTAAGTGTTGGCGCCATGAACCGTGATTTCGACCTTGTTGCGGTTCTTTTCCACGCTGAAGGTAACTACTGCATCGGCTTCATCCTTAAAATAGCGCTGCAGTTTTGTCACTTTCTTCTCAGCATAGGCATGGACAGTGGCGGGTAAGCTGATCTTCTTTTCTGCATAACGGAAATTCATAGTCGTCGCTCCTTTCTTTTGGGCAGGGAACTTTGTGTTCCTTGTGCATATTATACCACAAAATATAGTTTTGTCCAGCATGAAATAAGCAAAACCACCAAAGGTTTGCCCTTCGGTGGTTGATTTTCCTTGGAATATGTTTGCGTTTTTCCCTTTTTGCAGTCTTTTTAGGCCCTTTCTCTTTATGAGGGAAGCAAAAAATTTTTTAATTATCTTTCTTGCCCAGCAGAATGGCCATGACGGACTGGTGGATCTGCTCTGCTTTTTCGCGGTAAACCCGTTCCAGACGGTTAGCCTGCTGCCGATTGGGTGCCGTGATCGTAAGATCCATCATAGGGCCATGCATATCATCCAGACCCATACGGACCAAAAACTCGCCGTCTTCTTTTTCTTCAACGGAAGAACGGAGGAACCGATCGCGCTTTTCTTCCTTATTGTACTTCTCCACGGCCAGCGTGGCACGTTCCTTAACAGCGATGGCAATGCCGTCCCGGGTGACCTCCTCGGCACTGCGGCCTTTCTCTGTAATCACATAGCGGTCATCCTCCAGCTGTTCCAGATGTCCGCTGGTGACCATCTGGGGAATGGACTCCTGCACATCAAAATAGCTGAGGCTGTCATCCTGGTAGCAGAACTCATATATGGTCTGGGCGGTCACAGGAGTCTCTACCAAAGACATCACATATAAAATAAGGACTTTGACATCCAGAATATTATGAATATAACCCAAATGTTCCATAAGAACCTCCCGGTAAACTTTTCCTGACGCAGCCATTTTATCACAGAAGTCCCTGTTCCTGCAAGTGTTTCCCCGTTTCCAGCCTTTATACTGGAAACCATTTCCGCTTGAAAAATCGGAAAAACTGGGGTTTAATGGGCTTGCAAGGAGGTAATTGCTATGAAAAGAAAGATTTTCCCCATCATTGCCGCAATCACTTTAATGGCAGCATCGGTTATTCCGGCCTCTGCAGCCACGAGAAATTGCAGACCTTGTCTGCCGTTCTGCCACCCCTGCGGTATCTTCTGCCCCATCGAGTGTCCGGAAGAAGATCAGACTCCCTCTGTTCCCGAAACACCCGAAATTCCCGAAGCTCCGGATACGGAACAGAAGCCTTCCGAACCGGAAACGGAGCAGAAACCTGAGACGCCCGAAGTTGAAAACTCCGCCATGTCTCAGTTGGAACTGGAAGCCACCCGTCTGGTCAATGTGCGCCGTGCCGAAAACGGTCTGAAGCCTCTGACCATTTCCGAAGAGTTGTCCGTGAAGGCCCGTGTCAAGTCCACGGATATGCTGGAGAACAATTACTTCAGCCACAACTCCCCTACTTACGGTTCTCCCTTTGCGCTGATGAAGGCGCTTGGTATTGAATACCGCTCCGCCGCTGAGAACATCGCCATGGGCTATCGCACCGCCGAAGCCGTGGTCAACGCCTGGATGAATTCTCCCAGTCACCGGGCAAACATTCTTTCCTCCAATTACACATCCATGGGTATCGGCCATGTGGATGGCTATTGGACCCAGTGGTTCGTCGGCTAAGGGAGAACGAAAAGCGTGTCGCAAGACACGCTTTTCACTCTATTTACAGATCACAGGCTCGCATCAATATGGCGATCACGATCACAACGATCACAGACACCAGTTTGCTTTTCGCATCTTTTCCATTGGTTTGTCTCCGGGTGTCACGGGCTGTGGGCATTTTGATCGTTCGCTCTTCCTTCTTTGGAAGCATACAATCCTCACCGGGCTGACGATGGACATGGGTGTCCAGTGTGCGTCCGGCAGCCGATATGCCCGTCATCCGCACACCGCATAAAGGGCAAATGTGATCCTTGGCACGGAAGCCACATTCCGGGCATCGTTTCATATTCCATCGCCTCTCTTTCCGAAAGATATTACCGCATGAGTCCCACACAGTCATAATAGGGCTTGGAAGCGATCAGCTCCTTATTGTTCTTGAACACATCGTGGGCAAGGGTCACCACGGCATAATCGCACTTTGCCATAGCCTCTTCCAGAGAGTAGTTGGCAAAGCCAACGACCTCACCCTGCACAAAGGGTTCACAGGCCAGAACTTCATAGCCACGCTCCGCCAGAATCTTTGCCAGTGCCACAGAGGGACTCTCTCTTGTATCATCGATATTGGGCTTGAAGCTCATACCCAACACAGCTACCTTGCTGCCGGGAGCAACATCCTGACCGATTCGGTCAGCCACCCATGCAGGCTTGCCGTCGTTGATGATACGGGCTTCATAGATCAGAGGCGTGATATCCTCGAACTTTTCATGGATGAACCAGGGATCAACGGCGATGCAGTGACCACCCACACCCACACCGGGGGTATGGACATTGACTCTGGGATGGCAGTTGGCAAGGCTGATGAGTTGGAACACATCAATGCCCAGACGATCACAGACCTTGCTCAGTTCGTTGGCATAGGCAATGTTGATATCCCGGAAGGTGTTTTCCACCAGTTTGCACATCTCAGCCGTCAGATCGTCGGTGGTACGGATGCTGCCCTTGGTAACCACAGGGGTGTAGATCTCTTTGGCATATTCCGCCGCCTCGGGACGGGTGGCACCGATGATACGGTCATTTTCACGCAGCTCCAGCAGCATCCGTCCGGGGATGATCCGCTCGGGGCAATGGGCCGTCATGAACTTCTCCGCAGGAACACCGCTGACTTCCGCCACGATCTTTTCCACCAGCTGCGTGGTATAGGGAGGAGAAGTGGACTCCAGAACGCACAGGTCGCCCTCCTTCAGCACAGAACCAACGGTCTTTGCAGCCGCTTCCACAAAGCGCACATCAGAGACCCGTTTGCCCTCTTCCGTATCCCGGTGGGGGGTCTGAACGCAGATGATGAACACATCGGCGGGCTCAGGTTTGGTGGTAAAATGCAGTCTGCCGGTGGCAAGTGCCTGGGTCATGGCTTCCTGCAATCCGGGTTCCACAATATGAATCTGACCGGCATTGAGCTGCCGGACCACAGTTTCATTGATATCAAAGCCGCATACTTCATAGCCTGCCAGCGTAAAGGTCACAGCCGTGGGCAGGCCGATATAGCCGCAGCCCATAATTTCAATTTTCTTCATAGGTGTTTCTCCTGTAAAAACAACATAGGGTGGAGACCATCCGTCTCCACCCTACATATTATCCTATTTCTTATGCTTTTGCAAGCAATTCTTCCACCTTATCGGTCTTTTCCCAAGGCAGGTTCAGATCGGAACGGCCGAAGTGACCGTAAGCGGCGGTCTGGGCATAGATGGGACGGCGCAGGCCCAGCGTCTCGATGATAGCGGCAGGACGCAGATCGAAGCATCTGCTGACCAAAGCGCTCAGCTGCTCATCGCTCATCTTGCCGGTGCCGAAGGTCTCCACCAGAACGGAAACAGGCTTGGCAACACCGATGGCGTAGGCCAGTTCGATCTGGCACTTCTTTGCCAGACCGGCGGCCACGATATTCTTGGCAACATAGCGAGCCATGTAGGCAGCGCTGCGGTCCACCTTGGTGGGGTCCTTACCGGAGAACGCACCGCCGCCGTGGCTGGCGTAGCCGCCGTAGGTATCCACGATGATCTTACGGCCGGTGAGACCGGTATCACCAACAGGACCGCCAATGACGAAACGGCCGGTGGGGTTCACCAGGAAACGGGTGTTGCCGTCCACCAGATCAGAAGGCAGAGTGGGCTTAATGATCTCCTCAATGACAGCTTCCCGGAGGGTCTCGATGGCGATGTCCTCGCTGTGCTGGGTGGAGATAACCACGGTGTCAAAACGCTCGACCTTACCTTCTTCGTCATACTGGACGGAGACCTGGCTCTTGCCGTCGGGGCGCAGCCAGTTCAGCTTGCCGGACTTGCGAGCTTCGGACAGGGCGCGGCTCAGCTCATGGGCATACTCAATGGGAGCAGGCATGAGGACATCGGTCTCGTCACAGGCGAAGCCGAACATCATACCCTGGTCACCGGCACCGGTATCACCGGCCTGATCGTAGGAGCTGTTGACGCCCATGGCGATATCGCCGGACTGCTCATCGATGGCAGTCAGAACGGCACAGGTATTGCCGTTGAAACCGGCTTCGGGGCTGTTATAGCCGATCTTGCACAGAGTCTCACGGGCAACGGCAGGGATATCCACATAGCAGTTGGTGGAGATCTCGCCCATGACCATCACCATGCCGGTGGTGGCGGCACATTCACAGGCCACACGGGCCATGGGGTCCTGTGCCAGAATGGCATCCAGAACGCCATCGGAGATCTGGTCGCAAACTTTGTCGGGATGACCTTCGGTCACGGATTCGGATGTAAAGATTCTCTTCATGCTCATAATCAATTTTTCCTTTCTCTGTCTTGGGAAAAACAAAAGCACGCAGTCTTGATGACGGCGCGCACATACTTTGCAGCTTCCCTCATCTTTCGATTTCCACCGCCGGATTTGGCACCTTGCAAATGCAGGTTGCCGGGTTTCATAGGGCCGGTCCCTCCACCTCTCTTGATAAGGCTTATTCGTTTGTACATCCATTATATCGGGATGAAATCTGTTGTCAAGTGGTTTTTTCGATTTTTTCTTCCCAAATATTCACAATTCGTTTATAGACTTTTCCTTTTGGGTAAGATACAATGATAAAACAGCAAAGGAGGGTTCCTTTTGAAAAATTTACGCAGAGATTTTGAGCGGTTCTGCTACCGCCATCACAGCAAGGGCATCCCCAATCTCATGCTCTATATTGCCATCGGCACTGCTATCATGTACCTGTTCACCGTCATTGATCCCAGCGGACGGCTCTATGACTTCATGCGCTTTGACCGGACAGCCATTCTGCAGGGTCAGGTCTGGCGGCTGGTCACTTACATCATTCTGCCCAGCGACAGAAATGTGCTGCTTCTGGCCGTCTCCCTATACCTATATTATTTTATCGGCAAAGCCATCGAAAGCAGATGGGGTACATTCCGGTTCAATCTGTTCTACTTTTCCGGCATGGTTATCATGGATCTTGCTGCTCTGCTGCTGGGTGTCAATGCTCACGGCAGCGCACTGAATTTAAGTTTGCTGCTGGCCTTTGCCACCATGTTCCCGGAAAACCGGGTTCTGCTGATGTTCATCATCCCCATTAAGATGAAGTATCTGGCATGGTTCTATTTTGCCATTCTGATTTACGGTTTCTTTGTATATCCCCTGTTCTACAGTCTCTATACCTTGGCAGCCCTGCTGAACTACTTTTTGTTCTTCGGCTCCGACATTCTCCATATCCTGCCGGACTTCATGCAGTTCAGAAGAAAAACATTTACCAAAAAACAAAAGCCCAACCCCAACTGGGCAAATCAGTATAAAGCCAAAGCAAATCCGCAACCTGCCTACCGCCACAAATGCACCGTCTGCGGCAGAACCGATGTTTCCAACCCGGAGCTGGTGTTCCGCTACTGCTCCCGGTGCAACGGCTATTACTGTTACTGCATGGATCACATCAACGATCATGCTCATATCCAATAAGCGAAAGCCGCATCCTTTGGATGCGGCTTTGTTTTATACGTTTCCTTTGGCTCTTTCGGCGGAAGCCACCATGGTTTTCTTCCACTTGCCTTTACGGAAAGCAAGGAAGGACATGAGTGCACCCAATGCCCAGGAGATCATCAGCGACAGGAAAATGGCTTGGGGCTGACCGTTTGGATACTCGGCTGTGCGGGTCAGATAGGCAATGCCGTAAGCGATGGGGGCACGGAGACCGATGGTGGAAATAATGGAGATCCACATGGGAGTCATGGTATCACCGGCACCGCGCATAACACCACCCAGAGACTGGGTCACAGACATAGCCAGATAGCCGAAGGCCAGTATCCGCATCATGCGAACAGCCAGATCGATGAGTTCATCAGTCTTGGTGAAGATGGCAAAGAGATACTTGCCGAAGAACAGCAGCACAACCGTAATGGCAGAAGCAAAAAGAAAGGCCAGAAAGCTTCCCTGCTTCACACCCTTTTTCACCCGGTCAAATTTACCTGCACCCACATTCTGACCGGTGTAAACACCCATGGTTTCACCGAAGGTCAGATTGGGCAGCATGGCAAAGCCGTCCACGCGCATGACGATGACGCAGCAGGCAATGACCGTCTCACCCATGGAGTTGGTCAGAGACTGCACCACCATACCGGCCGTCGCCATGATGGCCTGCGTCACACCGGAGGGCATGCCCAGCTGCAGAATACGGCTGGCATGGGCCTTGCTGATTTTGAGGTTCTTTGCCTTCATATCAAAGACATTCCGCATCCGCATGAGCTTCCAGAAGCAAAGCAGGGCAGAAATGGCCTGTGCCAGAACAGTCGCCAATGCCACACCGGGAACACCCATATTGAATTTTGCCACAAAGAGGATATCCATGCCCACGTTGAGAGCAGCGGAAATCAGCAAAAACAGCAGAGCCGTAAAGGAATCGCCCAGACCGCGGAGAACACCTGCCAGCACATTATAGAAGATCGTACCGGCGATGCCGTAGAAGAAAATATGCAGATACTGGGTACACCAATCCAGAATCGAGGCCGGGGTATCCAGCATTTCCAAAAACGGACGGGCTATGACATGACCGATGACCATGGCGATGGCTGTTGCAATAAAAGCCAAGGTGATACAGTTGCCCACGCTTCTGGAAAGTCCTTCCCGATCGCCTGCGCCATAGCTCTGGGAGATGGCAATACTGGCACCGGTGGCAACACCCACCAGAAGGGCCAAAATCAAATTCAGAATGGGCATGGCGCTGCCGACAGCGGCCAACGCATTATCGCCCACATAAATACCGACGATGACACTGTCCGCCGTGTTATAAAGCTGCTGCGCCAGATTGCCCAGCAGCATGGGCATGGCAAACTCCATGATGCGCTTCCACGGTGCGCCCTGGGTCATATCCCGGGCGGTAAACAAATTTCTGATACTCAAATTATCGCTCCTCTATGCACAATTAGATACATTTTATCATATCAAAGCAATTTTGCAAACCAAAAGAGAAGCCTTTCGGCTTCTCTTTTTTGGCTGTTTTTACTCGACACAGACCAGACCGTTTTCTTCCACGGTAACGGTCATGCCATCCTTGACATAGTTGAGGAACTCCTCGCCCAGACAGTCCACAACGGGCATGGACACATCCTCCAGCCACACATCTGCCAGAATGGCACCGGCTGCTGCCAGAGAATCGATATGGTTGGAGAACAGCAGACAGGCAGGCTGCCGCTTCATAGAGCAGGCGCAGTAGAGTACCAGACCGCCGGTGGTAGAGCCGATGGTCTGCGGCAGGCACAAAGCCTTGCCCAGCATCTGCTTGCCATAGAGATCGGGATTGTTCTGATCGCCGCAGGTGGCCTTCTTATCACCGAACTGCAGAGCCTTCTGGAAGGAGGCCAATGTATTCAGACCGCCATGGGAGACCAGAGCTTCTGCCTTGACGGTACCGGGTGCAACCACCCGACCTTGAAATTTCTTCATATCAGTTCCCTCCCTTTGTGATCTGGACGAGAATCTCGTCATCGGTGTAGTAGCGGGCGGTGGTATATGTCCGCAGCTTATTGGAGGAGGTAATGACCGGCATCTTCCCTGCCAGAGGATTGTTCATATACATGAGGGGGCAGATATAGGAAGTGATGACACCAGTGGCCTTCAGACGGGCAGCATACTCCGTGGCCTCAAATTCCTTCAGCACGGCAGGGGCTGCGGTGAACACGGTGGGGATAACCACTTTCTTCTTGCCGCTTTCCTTCAGACCGGCTTCCACCTTGTCTGTCCAGTTTTTCAGCTGCTGCAGGCTCATATGGGGACAGCCCATGAAGCACAGCTTGGGCTTGGCATCCTTGTTTTTCCAGATCACAGGGTAGTTGTCATAGACCAGCTGCAATTCTGCATCGTCAATGACATAGACCTGCGCATCTTCCTTCACCAGAGCGTTGCCGCTTTCTTTGGCTTCGGGGGTCAGATTTTCAATATGGTACAGACCAACGGCACCGTTGGAGGCAGTCGCTGCACCAAAGTCTTTCAGATAGGTGCAGGCAGCATCGTCCAGTTCTGTACCCAGCCACTTATCCAGACCGACCACATAGGGCACATCTTCCATGACCTTCATGCCGATGGCAGAGCCGAGGAGCTGTGCCTCCGGCTTCTTGGTGGTGTCGATTTTCACGATCCAGGAAGCCTTGCGGCCTTCATCGGTCAGCAGACCGAAGTAAGGCACGAAGCCCACCACGGAACCCATAATATCCACGATGCCGGAGTTGCGGTTGCAGCGGGCACCGAGAACAGAGTTGGCATAAACCACAGCAGAGGATTCTGCCCAGCTGAGAACTTCACCCTTCTGAGGCTTGTTGCCCACCTGATCCAGATAACAGGCACAGGTGAAAGCATCCTTTTCCATAAGACCCAGCTTCTGCAGCTGACCTTCATAGAAGTCCTGCTTGGAATACATGAAATTCTTGAAAATAAAGTCCAGCAGGAAGTTGGAGGGCACATTTTTATCCAGCGGTCTGGGGTCGGCAGAGAATTCCTGCTGAGACAGATTGCCGGCTTCGATGAGCTGGTTCATCAGGTCATAGACAGGGCCCAGCGCCTTCAGACCGAAGGAAGTGACCAGATGGTTATACTTGGAAGTGACGGGCACCATTTTCTCTGCACCGAAGACTTCGCCGTAACGCACCAGCGTTTTCATGACCTTGGCAAGAACTTCGCCCTTGCCGCCGTCCAAAATCAACTGTTGTTCAGGGGTTAAAATCATAATAATAGTTCCTCCTTGAAACAAGTACTTTCAAGGCCCCCTTGTGTAAAGGGGGCTGTCAGCGAAGCTGACTGGGGGATTGTCCACCTCTCCGTCATGGCTTCGCCATGCCACTTGCGCCCCCCTTGTGTCAGCTCTGCTGACATTTCCCCCGCCGGGGGAATCACCCTCAAGGGGAGGCTTGTTTAGATTTTCATGGCGACATCCCATGCCTGCCAGATGACAGAGCGCAGGTTGCCGACCTTATTGGCATCGCCCACCGGATGGACATGCTTCGCCTTCTCTGCCAGAGGTGTGGGGCGGTAGCCGGTGGAGAGAATGACGCTGTCGGCAGCAATATCGAAGGTCTTGCCGTCCTTGTCCGTGACGGTCACGGCACCGTCCTTGACCTCATTCAGTCTGGTTTCCAGATGGACGGGCACCTTGTTGGCCTTGAAGAAATCACGAAGGAAGCTGGTGTTGGCAAGGCACACACCCTTGGTGGTGATCAGGTCATCCTGCATTTCCACGATGGTGGGCTTTTTGCCCTGCAAATACAGCTCATAGGCGATTTCGCAGCCGGTAAGACCGCCGCCGATGATGGTGACATTCTCACCCACTTCCTGCTTGCCCAGCAGGAAATCGATGGCTTCAATACCCTTTTCAATGCCCTTGACGGGAATACGGATGGCCTTGGCACCGGTAGCCACGATGACCTCGTCAGCATCCAGAGCTGCCACATCGGTCACTTCCGTGTTCAGCTTCACCTCGATGGGATACTTAGTCATCTCCCGGCGGTACCACTGAATGAGGGCCTTGTCCTTTTCCTTGAAGGAAGGTGCGGCAGCAGCGATGAACACACCGCCCAGTTCCCCGGACTTTTCATACAGCGCCACCTTGTGACCCCGCTTGGCGCAGACCAAAGCCGTCTCCATACCGCCGATACCGCCGCCAATGACGGCGATCTTTTTGGACTTCTTGGCAGGCTTGATATTGTACTTTTTGGACTGCATGGTGGGAGGATTGATGGCGCAGCGAGCCAGACCCATGGTATCCGTCAGATCCTGGGTGTTGGCATGACCCTTGGAGGAAGAGAAATTAAAGCAGCCGGCATGGCAGCAGATACAGGGACGGATATCCTCCAGACGGTCGTTGATCAGCTTGGTGATCCATTCCGGATCGGCCAGGAACTGACGGGCAACGCCCATAGCATCGATGCGGCCTTCGGCAATGGCCTGAGCGCCCACTTCCGGTTCCATACGACCGGCGCAGACCACAGGAATATCCACAAACTTCTTGATATGAGCCACATCATCCAGATTGCAGTTCTGGGGCATGTACATAGGCGGATGTGCCCAGTACCAGGAATCGTATGTACCGTTATCGGCATTGAGCATATCGTAACCGGCATCCTGCAAGTACTTGGCAGCCTTTTCGGATTCCTCCATATTTCTGCCAACTTCCACATATTCTTCGCCGGGGACGGCACCTTCCCGGAAACCCTTGACCTTGGACTCTACGGAGTAGCGCAGAGAAACAGGGAAGTCCTTGCCGCAGACTTCCTTGATGGCCTTGACCACTTCCACGGGGAAGCGGAAGCGGTTCTCAAAACTGCCGCCGTATTCATCGGTACGCTTGTTTGTCCACTCCATGGCAAACTGATCCAGCAGATAGCCTTCGTGCACCGCATGAATCTCCACACCGTCCACACCTGCATCCTTGCAAAGCTTTGCCGTCTTGGCAAAGGCCTCGATGATCTCATGAATCTGCTCCTTGGTCATTTCAGGTGTGGTGATCTCCGGGTCCCAACGGGAAGGCAGGGGGCTGGGGCTGGCCAGCTCATGGTTGGTATCCAGCACAGGCTTAATGAGCGCGCGGGTAAACTTATTCTTGTGCAGAGGAGCAACCAGTTCCGTAATGGCCCAGCTTCTGCCCATACCGGCTGTCAGCTGAATAAACAGCTTGGCACCGGTCTTATGGATTTCCTCCATAAATTCCTTGAGATCCTCAAACATTTTGGGATTCTGCCACAGCCACTTACCCCAGAAGGTATCCCGCAGGGGAGCAATACCGGGGATGATCAGACCGACATTGTTCTGCGCCCGCTCCAGAAACAGCTTGGCAGCTTCCTTGTCAAACTTACAGCCGGTCAGTTCAAACCAGCCAAAGAGAGAGGTACCGCCCATGGGACACATGACGATGCGGTTTTTGATTTCCACATTGCCAATTTTCCATGGGGTAAATAAGGCTTCATATTTTGCATCCATAATAACTGGCCTCCTTTTTTTCGTTTATTATACAGTAATCTGCTGAATTTTACAAGACGACCTTGACATCACGGCAGAAAAGTCGGAAAATAGGGCGGTAGGAGATGTGACCATGATTTATACAAAAAACTACCATTCCCCATTGGGAGAAATCCTACTGGCAGCGGAAGACAATTCCCTGATCGGCTGCTGGTTTGTGGGACAAAAGCACTTCCCCGACAGTCTGACAGCAGAGCCCGGTGAGCCGCCTGTGCTTTTGCAGGCCGAGCAATGGCTGGACAGTTATTTTTCCGGACTGCGGCCGGAGGTTCTGCCGTCTCTCAACCCCAAAGGAACAGACTTTCAGCTTCGCATCTGGAAGCAGCTGTTGGAAATCCCCTATGGCAAAACTGTCACTTACGGCGAGCTTCTCCCCGGCTGTGCCAGAGCCGTCGGCAGTGCCGTAGGACGAAATCCCATCTCCCTGTTCATCCCCTGCCACCGGGTGGTTGGCAGGAATGGCAGCCTCACCGGTTATGCCGGTGGCGTGGAAAGAAAGTTATTCTTACTCCGATTGGAGCAGCAAATATGAAACATACCGTAAAATCTGCGCTGTTGGATACGCTTCCCGTTTTGTCCGGCTATCTGGTTCTGGGCATCGGTTTCGGCTTTCTTCTGAAGTCTTCCGGTTTCACTGTTCTCCACGCCTTTCTCATGAGTTTGCTGATCTACGCAGGCTCCATGCAGTATGTGGCAGTGGGCCTGCTCACCGGCGGTGCCTCCCTGATTACCGTGGCAGTCACCACACTGATGGTCAATGCAAGGCACTTGTTCTACGGCATTTCTATGCTGGGCAAGTATAAACATACCGGCAAACGGAAGCCTTATCTGATCTTTGCCCTCACCGACGAAACCTACTCTCTCGTCTGCAGAGACAATCTCCGTATTCCGGAAGAGCAAAAGAACAATTACTATCTGCTTGTTTCTTTGTTCGACCATTTTTATTGGGTCACCGGCACCGTGCTGGGAGCCGCCGCAGGTACTCTTCTGCAGTTTAATACCGAGGGTGTCGATTTCTCCATGACTGCTCTGTTCCTGACGGTTTTTGTGGAGCAATGGCTCTCCGGAAAAGACCACTTCCCTGCCCTGATCGGTTTGGGGGCTTCCGTTCTTTGCCTGCTGATTTTTGGCAGCGGTAACTTCCTGATCCCCGCCATGGTTCTGATCGGACTGTTCCTCTGTCTGCGAAAGGAGGAAACCGTTCATGACTGATCTCAAGGTTTGGATCTCCATTGCCATCATCGCTCTGGTCACAGCCGGGCTGCGATTTCTTCCCTTTCTGATTTTCACCGGAGACAGAAAAACACCGAAACTGATTGAAAAACTCAGCAAAACCCTGCCCTATGCCATTATGGCCATGCTGGTGGTTTACTGCCTCAAAGGGGTCAGTTTTGCAAGCATTTCCGGTTTTCTCCCGGAGCTGATCGCCTGTCTGGTGGTTGGTCTGCTGCATATCTGGAAGCGGAACACCCTCTTGAGCATTCTCTGCGGTACCGTTTGCTATATGCTTTTGGTACAGTTGGTCTTTTAGGAGTTAACCATGGATTACAATTATCACACCCATACCTACCGCTGCGGTCATGCCCTCGGCACAGATGAGGACTACGTCCTCACCGCCATCAACAGCGGTATCCGTTACCTGGGTTTCAGCGATCATATTCCCCTATTATTTGAGGACGGCTCCGAAAATGTCGGTGTGCGAGTACCCGTCAGCGAAGGGGCAAGCTATGTTTCCGACCTGCAGCTTCTTCGGGACAAATTCAAAAGCCAAATCGAAATCTCCATCGGTTTTGAATCGGAATACTATCCTTCCTGTTTCTCCTCCATGGTAGAAGATGCCCGCCGCTGGGGTGCAGAATATCTGATTTTGGGTCAGCACTATACCAAGCCGGAACGACCTGCAAGTGCCCCTCATGCTTTTGTGGCCACCGATGATGTTTCCTATCTGGAAGAGCACGCAGCCTCCACAGCAGCTGCCATACAGACAGGTATTTTCACCTATATTGCCCACCCGGATGTTCTGAACTTTACCGGCGATCCCGAGATTTACAGGCAAGCCATCCGTCAGATCTGTCAGGCCTCCCGAACATACAATGTGCCGCTGGAACTGAACTTTCTGGGCATCCGGGGCCACAGACATTACCCCAATCCCCTCTTCTGGGAGATCGCAGGGCAGGAACAATCGCCTGTCACCTTTGGCTTGGATGCCCATCGCCCGCAGGATGTCTGCCCCGGCCAATTTCTCCCCATCGCCAATGCATTTGCGGAAGCGCATCACCTCAACTATATTGGCAAACCGAAGCTGGTTCGCATATGAAAAATCCCGTCGGAAACCCGACGGGATTTTTCTTGCAGTTTTATTCCTTTTCCGTTTTCTTCCATTTGCAGTACTCGTTGTACACGCTTCGCTGACCGCTTCTATATGTGGCCGCCCGCTCCTGCGGATAGCATACACCGCTGCTGGCACACTTTTTCAATCTGACGCAGCTGGGATAATAGAAACATTCGTCACACGCGGCAATGGCAGGAGAACGCTCTTTCCAGCTTTCCACAACCTTTTGGTCAAAGCCGTCCCGATCAATATGACCGATGTGTTCCGTATCGCTGAAATGCTCACACAAGCCGATATTTCCGTCAGGCAAGATTGTAACGGCCTTTCCCCCATCCGCCATGCAGCGGTGCAGGCGAATTTTCTTTTGGATGCCCATCTTGCTTTCAAAGCCATAGCTGGCAATTTTTTCCTCCAGACAACGCAAGGAAGCATCACGCTTCATCCACTCGTCATCTGTGCGGGCTTCAGCCCGGGAGGGCGCCAAATCAAACAAATGGTGGGCATAGATAGAAAGCTTTTCATTTCCTGCAAACCGATCGGCCAGTTCATCCACCAGTCGCAGAAGATCCTCTGCGTTGTATGCGCCCATATTCAGACGAATCTGCACCTGCACCAAAGCATCCAACAATCGGCCAATATTGGCAAGCACGATCTGATAAGGATTCCCGTCCTGGTAGATATATGCCTTAATCTTATTATAGATTTCCTCTGTACCGTCCAGGGTGATCTGCACGCGCTCCAGATGCCATTTTTCGACAGCCTTCCGAACCGTTTCATCATCAAACAGATATCCGTTGGAAACCATAAAGGACTTATATTCGATATTGGCTTTACGCAACCCATCGCAAATGATATCGATCACTTCCGAATTGAAGAGAGGTTCTCCTCCAAACCAGTTAATCTGCACTTTGCCGTCTTCGCAATGAGATACAATGTAATCAACAACTTTCAGCGCCGTCTCTTTGCTCATTGGAGTGCGTTTGCGACCCAGTTCAAAGCAATAAAAGCAGCGGGCATTGCAATCCATTGTTGTGAAAATGGTATAGCTGTTTATGCCCTTGGTTTTCTTCTGGCGAGCAGCTGCTGCCCAGCGGATCATATCCACAAGTTCTTTTTCCTTTGTATCCACCGGAACAACAAACCAATGTTCTTTTAAATACTCGTTTTCAAAGAAATGTTCATACTCGTCCTTGCCCAAAAGAATCAGTTCTTTTGTCAGCAAATTAAAAACCAAAACACCGTCATCCACAGGTTTCTCTACGCAGAAGTGAATTTTTCGATAAGTTTCTGCCGACCTCCGGTGCACTTTCAGTATATTCAAAACCGACTGATTGACCGCAGAAATTATTCTCATTTATCGTTCCTCCAATTTATCATATCATTTAAACACAATGGCCTCTCCGGCGAAGGCGCCTTCATAACCATGCTCCACGCACCATTTACAGGCACTCAGGACACGCTCCTTGAAGTCCGGCAGATGGTTCATATAGGTGGGATAGAAATACTGCTCATGGATCATAACTTCGATGAAGCCCTTTTTCGGATACTTTTTCTTGCTCTCCTCCAGAATGGAAAGGTTCTTTTCGATGTCATAGAGGTTCAGGACCGCATCGATCTTGCCGAAAATCATATCGGTCTCACGGTCTTTCCAGAAGCCATACTCGTTGGTGTGCATCGCCTGCTCCGGAGTCAGATAGTAGCTGACGAAGGAGTTGCCATCCTTGTCCAGTTCCATGTAGCCCATCAGCGCATCGATGCCCAATTTCTTTTCCGCGCGGACGATATCGGCGGTACCGGTACCCCAATGGTTGGTGGTAGCCTTTTCGATGACTTCCTCACCGGCAAAACGCTTGATCTCCCGGATGATATCCGCATATTCCTTTTTAAACTGCTCCGTTTCCGCATGGGCATAGGGAGCATCGGGGAATTCGGATCTGGCATGGAAGGCCAGATGGAGCCAATCGGAGTTGGCAATAAATTCATCTTTATACCGATCTGTCATCATAGACAGGTTAAAATCGCCGCAGAGTTCCAGACCGCAGGGATTGTCGATCTCATAGAACAGGTTCAGGCGAACCTTTGCACCAAAGCGGTCATGGGCCTCCTTGTAGACCTTCAGATAATCGTTATCAAAAATAGAGGTGTAGACATCCTTGTTGCGGTTCAGATCCGCAAGGAACCAGATGTTATCATCGACGGAAACGGCATACTTTCCGGCAGCATTGGGCAGCCAATAGGCAACGATGCTCTGTTCCTCTCCATCCACACAGGCAGTCAGCTGATTGCTGTATCCAGTCAGCAGCACCTTTGCCGCATGGCAGGTGCCATTCCATTTTGCCTTCTGACCATTGACGGAAACAACAGCTTTTTCATCAGCAGAAATCAGAACTTCTGTTTCCAAGCCATTCTCTTTGCGGATACCGGCTGCATTGGTCAGCATATCGCCATCTCTGGGTGTGAGAAACATCGGATCACTCCTCTTGTTTTTTAAGGCTCTTTTTTATTATAGCATATTCGTATTGAATTGCAAGAAAAATGACCACCTTCCGGTGGTCATTTTTGGTGGACTCGAAGGGGATCGAACCCTCGACCTTACGGATGCGAACCGTATGCTCTCCCAGCTGAGCTACGAGCCCTTATGAACAACAGCCATGCAAAACGCATGGCTGTTGTGTGTTTACTTAGTCTTCCAACTCGTCGGCATCGAACTCCAGCTCTTCGCCGCAGTCGGGGCACTCAATGGAGCCGGCTTCCAGCATTTCCTCGTCCAGGTTGATGACGGTGTTGCAGACGGGGCACTTGACTTCGTAGATGACTTCGTCATCATATTCGTAGTCGTCGTCGCAGTCGCAATCTTCGTAATCGTCGTCATCTTCTTCGTCCAGGAGATACTCCTCGATGGCATCCAGATCCTCTTCCACAGAGTCCAGTTCGTCGCAGACTGCGTCCACGACATCTTCCACATCGCTGACAGTCAGTGCCATATCATCCAGAACGTCGATGATGGCCTTGAACAGCTTGCCCTCTTTGGTCTCGGTATCGATCTGCATGCCTTCCATCAGGCCCTTGAGATAAGCAGTTCTTTCGGTGAGTGTCATAGTAAGTTCTCCTTTCAAAACAGGGTCGGGGAATTAGCCCTTGGCGCGACCCATGTATTCGCCGGTACGGGTATCGATGCTGATCTTGTCGCCCTCGTTGATGAACAGAGGAACCTTGATCTCAGCGCCGGTCTCGGTGACAGCAGGCTTGGTGACGTTGGTAGCGGTATCACCCTTGACACCGGGCTCGGTCTTTGCGATGACCAGATCAACAAAGTTGGGAGCTTCCACACCGAAGACATTGCCCTTGTAGGACAGGACGGTGCAGGTGTCGTTTTCCTTGACGAACTTGAAGCTGTCGTCCAGGGTGGACTCATCGATAGGAATCATTTCGTAGGTTTCGCTGTCCATGAAGTAGTACAGGTTGCCATCGTTGTAGGAATACTCCATCTTCTTTCTTTCAACAAAAGCGGTGGGGTACTTATCGCTGGGGTTGAAGGTGGTTTCCGTGACGCCGCCGGTGATGACGTTTCTCATCTTCACGCGAACGAAAGCAGCACCCTTACCGGGCTTCACATGCTGGAATTCCACGATCTGCATGACCTTACCATCCATTTCGAAGGTAACGCCGTTTCTGAAATCACTAACAGAAATCATAATTTATCCTCCTAGGCCGTCTGCTGGGCAGACGCTTTTAATATACAAGATTAACATTAGGATTATACAGGATATAGGGGGCTTTTTCAAGAGGAATTTCGCTGTTTTCTCAAATAATCAGCAAATTCTTTGGACTTTTGGTCAAAATCTCACAGCCGTCGGCGGTGATAACCACCACATCCTCAATACGGACACCGAATTTCCCCGGCAGATAGATGCCCGGTTCGGCGGAACAGACCACACCTGCTTCCAGCGCTTTCTCGTTGGAAGGGCTGCAGTTGGGTGCTTCGTGGATCTCCAGACCCACGCTGTGTCCGTAGCTGTGACCGAAGTAATCGCCGTAACCGGCCTTTTCGATCACATCTCTGGCAGCGGCATCGGCTTCCTTGCCGGTGATGCCTGCCTTTGTTGCAGCCAAACCTGCCAGCTGTGCCTGTAAAACGATGTCATAAACCTTTGCCATTTCCTCGGATACAAAGCCCAAGGCCACGGTTCTGGTCATATCGGAGCAGTAACCCTCTACTGTGCAGCCGAAGTCCATGGTAACGAAGTCGCCGTATTCCAGTTTGCGTTCACCGGGAACACCGTGGGGCAGACTGGTGTTGGGTCCGGAGACCACCACCGGCTGGAAGGACAGTCCGTCGGCTCCGTTTTTGTAAAGCAGATGGATCAGTTCTGCTGCCAGTTCCTTTTCCGTCATACCAACATGAATGAGAGGCAGAAGCTCCCCAAAAGTCTTGTCGGTAATTTCCTGTGCCCGGCGCATTTTCTCCACTTCCCAGGGCTCTTTCACCTGACGGAAAGCGGAAATGGCAGCCTGCATGGGCAAAAGCTCTGCCTTCAGAGACGTTTGAAACTGAAGAAATTCACCGT
Source organism: Candidatus Avilachnospira sp. (assembly GCA_045579045.1). Classification (GTDB taxonomy): domain Bacteria; phylum Bacillota; class Clostridia; order Oscillospirales; family Oscillospiraceae; genus Avoscillospira. The sequence continues at coordinate 29,914 of JAZNLL010000100.1, read as the reverse complement.
GGGTCAGGTAGTCCTCCTCGATGCCAAGGGTCTTAGCCCCCAGCACATCCAGAGCAGCATTGATCCGGGCAGAATATCTGTTTTCCCGGTTCACTTCTTCCACAGTAAACCCAGAAAGATTGTTCTGTGCCGCTTCGATGTAGCGGCTGTCCGTAAAATACCAGCATTGCGTTTTTCCGATGACAGCCATGCCTTCCGCCACATCGTAGCCGGCAGCATAGAGTCTGCTGACCTGAGAAGTCAGCAGCAGGGCATCTGCATCGGTCAGAATGCTTTGGAGTTTCTGCAGATTGTTCATTTCATTCTCCTTTTTCCAATGGCGATAAAGGGCAGTTCCAGCCAATGACGCATGGTCAGCCAGATGTTGTGCAGATGGATGGGTTTCACAAGAATGGAATTTGCTCCGGCACAGTTGCCGCCCAGTACATCCGTATAGATCTGATCACCCACCATGGCCGTCCGGGTCATGTCCAGACCGAAGCGGTCACGGCATTCCCGGATGCCCTTCTGAAAAGGCTTTTTGGAATGGGTGATACAAGGGATTCCTCTGGCTTCACAGAATTTCACCACCCGATCCCGTTTACTGTTGGAGACCACGCACATTCCAATGGGTGAAGCCGCCATTGCCTGCAGCCACTGTTCCATTTCTTCCGTGGGATCGTTGGTCGTGTATGGCACGATGGTGTTGTCAAAATCCAGCATCAGAAACCCAATGCCCTTTTCCGAGAGCATCTCCGGCGTCACATCTGTTAGTTTCTCCGTTATGATCTTGGGTATGAGAGAAAAAGACATATCAAAACCTGCTTTATCATAGATTGTCTTAAGTATAACACAAGGACGGTGGAATGTCCAATGGTGCTGCGAACCATCTACAACGCGGAAGGACAAGACTTTTCCTGTTTGTATGTCCCGGAGCCTGTTCCCATCAGTCAGCTGCGTGCTGCCATGGCAGAAGCCGATTATCTGGCTGCCTATTGGCAGGATCGGACAGCAGAAGTACTCCTGACAGCTTTGGAAAAAGAATACGGCAGCAGACTGCTGGTGCCGGAGCAGTGGAGAGAGCTTCTTCCGGATGCAGGTATTTTGATTCCCTCTTCCATCTCCGGCGGTGACCTGCGGCAGCGGTTTCGGCAGGCGGCGGAAGCTGCCCCCGGTCGCTGCTGGCTGCTGACGGAACGGCTTTCCATGGCATTTCCCCTCCCCTGCCCGGACGGTCAGGGACAGCCGGTGGAAAAACCGGACACAGAAGGTTTTTATTCCGAAGCACTGGGTTGCCGCTATGTCCACAAACCGGGACAGGTCATTTTATTTGACACCGATGAAACACTGGAACAAAAACAAAACTGGGCCATAGACGCCGGTTTCCTCGGCTGGATTTCTGCCTGACAGCACAAAAACACCGCAGACACAGTCTGCGGTGTTTTATGTTTCATGGAACAGAGAGGGAATTAATAGAACTTCTTCTTGTTCTTACGGGCAGCTTCAGACTTCTGCTTACGCTTCAGGCTGGGGCTCACGTAATGCTCTCTGCGCTTAACTTCCTGAATAACGCCGGCCTTGGCGCAGGAACGCTTGAATCGCTTCAGAGCGGATTCCAGAGATTCATTTTCTTTCACATGAACTTCAGACATGGTTGATTTCCCTCCCTCCGATGTACCCGGCTAGATCCAGAGTACTTTCAGGGCTGATTTAACAGCAAAAATAATTATAGTGATTTGCTGTCGTTTTGTCAAGCCTTTTTTATTTCACAATGAGATTTACCAGTTTATTCTTGACCACGATGGTCTTGCGAATCTCGCCGCCCTGCTTTTCCATTGCCTTGGCGATCTTCTCGTCAGCCACCACATTGGCAATGACAGTCTCGTCATCCAGATCGGCAGCCATCAGCACCGTACCGCGCATCTTGCCGTTGATCTGCACAGCGACGTTGATCTCGCTTTCCTTGCACTTAGACTCGTCATAGGTGGGCCAGGCTTCGTAAGCCACGGTCTTGTCATGACCCAGAACCTGCCAGATCTCCTCGCCGATATGAGGTGCGATACAGGAGAGCATTTTGATGAAGCCCTCGGCAAATTCTCTGGGGCAGGTGCCGTTCTTATAGACCTCGTTGACGAAGGTCATCATCTGAGCGATGGCGGTGTTGAAGCCCAGAACCTCGAAGTCGGAGGTGACCTTCTTGACCGTCTGATGATAGATCTTGGTCAGCTTGCCGTCATCGGCATCGGTGATGTTCTCGGTCTCTGTAAAGAAATTCCAAACACGGTTGAGGAACTTCTTGGCACCGGCAACACCGGTGGCAGACCAGGGCTTGGAAACTTCCAGGGGACCCATGAACATTTCATACAGACGCAGGGTATCAGCGCCGTATTCCCGGACGATATCGCTGGGATTGACTACAAATTCGGGGAAGCGCTGACGCATCTTGATGCCGTTTTCACCAAGAATCATGCCCTGATGGACCAGTTTCTGGAAGGGTTCCTTCACAGGAGACAGGCCCTGATCGAACAGGAAACGGTTCCAGATACGGGAGTAAAGCAGATGACCCACGGCATGCTCGGGACCGCCCACGTACAGATCAACAGGCAGCCAGTGCTTCAGCAGCTGAGGATCGCAGAACTGCTTGTCGTTCTTGGGATCGATGTAACGCATGAAATACCAGGAAGAACCGGCGGAACCGGGCATGGTAGAGGTCTCACGGAGACCCTTGATGCCGTTGCGGTCATAGTGCTTCCACTCCTCGGCATTTTCCAGGGGAGCCTTGCCGCCGCGGCCCTTGTAGTCCTCCAGAACAGGCAGAACCAGAGGCAGTTCCTCATCGGGCAGGAAGACAGTCTCACCGTCCTCGGTGTAGACACAGGGAACAGGCTCGCCCCAGTAGCGCTGACGAGCGAAGATCCACTCACGGAAGTGATAGTTGACCTTTCTTCTGGCAACACCCATCTTTTCCAGCTTGCAGGTGATGGCCTCCTTGGCCTCCTCCACGGTCATGCCGGTGAACTCTTCGGAGTTCAGGAGCTTACAGCCCTTGCCCAGATAATCCTGCTTCTCAAAGGCGCACTCGGAGACATCTCTGCCTTCGATGCCCTGCAGCATGGGGATCTTATGGGCGATGGCATACTCAAAGTCACGCTGGTCGTGGCTGGGAACAGCCATGACGGCGCCGGTACCGTAGTTGCCCAGAACGAAGTCGCCGATAAACACAGGCACTTCCCGACCGTTGACGGGGTTGATGGCATAGATGCCCTTCAGGCAGCAGCCGGTCTTGGTCTTGCTGGCATCGGTGCGGTCGATCTCGCTCTTCTTGGCAGCCTCAGCGATGTAAGCTTCCACTTCCTCCCGGTTTTCCACGCGGTCCAGAAGGGTCTCGGTGATCTTGCCGTCGGGAGCCAGCACCATGAAGGTGATGCCGTAGATGGTCTCGATACAGGTGGTATAGATGGAGAATTCGCCGCCGCCCACCAGCTTGAAGTCCACTTCCACACCGGTGGACTTGCCGATCCAGTTTCTCTGGATCTCCTTGGTGGATTCGGGCCAGTCGATCTCTTCCAGGCCTTCCAGCAGCTTCTCCGCAAAGGCAGGTTGGTCGATGACCCACTGCATCATCATCTTCTTCACAACAGGGAAGCCGCCTCGCTCGGACTTGCCGTCGATGACCTCGTCATTGGCCAGAACGGTACCCAGTTCTTCGCACCAGTTGACGGGCATTTCAATGCGCTTGGCATAGCCTGCCTCGTAGAGCTTCTTGAAGATCCACTGGGTCCACTTATAGAAATCGGGATCAGAGGTGGCAATGACCTTATCCCAGTCATAGTCGAAGCCCAGTTCCTTCAGCTGCTTGGAGAAGGTCTCGATGTTCTTCTGGGTAAATCCGTTGGGATGGTTGCCGGTATCCACGGCATACTGCTCTGCAGGCAGACCGAAAGAGTCATAGCCCATGGGATGCAGCACGTTGTAGCCCTGCATACGCTTCATACGGGACATGATATCCGTTGCGGTATAGCCCTCGGGATGACCTGCATGGAGACCTACGCCGGAGGGATAGGGGAACATATCCAGCACATAGTACTTAGGCTTGGAGAAATCCCACAGATCCGTTGCAAAGGTGTGGTTCTCCTCCCAGTACTTTTGCCATTTTTTCTCAATCGCACTAAATTCGTATTTCATTTTCTCTCTCACCTTTTACTGATTGATGATAGTATCCAGATCGATCCGCTTGGCATCGCTCCACAGACGCTCCAGATCGTAAAACTGTCTTGTTTCCTCGGTGAACACATGGACCACCAGACAGCCGTAGTCCAGCAGCACCCAGGTACCGCTGCGATGGCCTTCCCGACGGATGACAGGCTCACCGGCGTTGTCCAATGCCTCTTCCACTGCATCACACAGGCTCTTGACATGGGTATTGGAATTACCTGTGCAGATGAGGAAATGGTCAGCCAGAGTGGTCACATCGGTGATTTCCAGCAGCGCAATATCCACGCCCAGTTTTGCATCCAGTGCTTTTGCCGCCACAGCGGCGATTTCTTTGGGATTCATCATATTTTCATCCTTCTTCCGTAAAGAATTCATTTTCCAGTTCAAGGTCTTCTGTGGGAACTTCCTCCACCCATTCATCGGTGGGTAGTTCCGGTTCTGTGGGAATTTCCTCCAACGGATCTTCCGGGAACAATTCCTCTTCAGGAAGATCGTCCTCCGGGAGTTCTTCCGGGATCTCCTCCTCGGGGAGTTCCTCTTCCGGCACTTCCTCTTCTTCCGGTTCCTCCGGTTCGTTCAGTTTCTGCAGATAGCGGACATATTCCGGTGTCAGAATGGTCACATTATTTTCCGTGATCTCTGCATCGTAGGGGTTAAAATACCCATTGACCGCCTCCAGCGTGTTGTGGAGATAGATGGCATAATAGGACACGCCGTCCAGATAGACCGCCTCACCCTCCAGGGTATAGGAATACATATCCTCAAAATCGCATTTCAGCAGCTCCTGTCCGAAATAGGCAATGTTGCCCACGGTCAGATCTGTGGTTACATGCTCCTTGAAGATATTGGCCATATTGCCGATCTTCTTCAGATTGGAGACTTTCAGACATTGCTGTGCCAGTGCCCTCAAAAAATCCTGCTGGACTTCTGTCCTCTGCAGATCCTGGGTGGCATAGCCCTTTCGGTACCGCACCAGCTGCATAGCCTGCTGACCGTCCAGCTTCTGCAGACCTGCCTTCAGATCGATATACAGATCCTGGGTGGGATCGGAATAGTACATATCCATGGGGACATTAAATTCCACACCGCCCACCAGATCCACCAGTTCCACAAAGGCTTCCAGATTGACCACGGCATAGCCGTCCACTTCAAATCCCAGAAGCTTTGCCAGATGGGATTTCAGGTTGTTGATACCCTTCTCGCCTTTTCCGGCATAGCCGTAAACACCATTGATCTTGGGCACAGTCATGACACTTTCCACCATGGTATCTCTGGGGATGCTCATGATGGCAACGGTGTGGTTTGTCACATCCAGCCTTGCGATCATGATGGTATCCGTGCGGAACCCGTCATCATCGGTGCCCACCACAAGAATATTGTAAAATCCTTCCTTATGGCTGGCAGGTACTTCCGTCTTTACTTCCCTGCCGTTTTCATCCAGATGGGTTTGGGTGGTGGTGGGAGGACGGAAAATCTGTTCTGTGCCCACAGAACCCAACCCGGGGTTCTTGATATTCATGGGCTTGACAAAATCTTTATAAACAGCAAATACCGTTGCAGCCAGTATGAAAACAGCGGCTGCCAACAGCAGGAGACCCTTCTGGACACCGGTAAGTTTCCCGGCAGTCTTTTTCCCTTTCTTCAGACGGGAAGGGCTGCGCTTATTGCCGAATAGCTTCACGCTTAATCGCACGTTCCTTTCTTTGCTTTTAAGTACGCCATGGCCTCAACGGAGTGTCGGCACATGACCGAACCCTGCCGATCCAGATGTTCCTTTGCCATCTGCAGTCCCATGAGCATAGCCGCATCCAGATCTGTCTGTGCCAGATGCCGCATTTCCTCCACACCGGGGAAATCCCGGTTGGGTTCCATATAATCGGCAATGTAAATGATTTTTTCCAAAGTGGACATATCCGCTTTGCCGGAAGTGTGCCAGCGAATGGCCTGACACACGGCTTCGTTTTCTCCAAAGACCCGCCGTGCCACATCAGAGCCGGTGGTGGCATGGAGAATTTTGGGATGCGCCCGATCGAAAGTATCGATGATTATACCATATTTGTCGCACAACCGCAACTGGTCGGCGCCATCCAGAGCTTTGGTCACATCGTGGAGGATGCCTGCTCTTTTGGCATCTTCCGGGTTTGCCCCATGGATGCGAGCAAGGCGCTCTGCTGTTTCACTACAGCCGATGACATGATTGACTCGCTGGGGCTTGTGCAGTGCCAGAGACTCTGCCTTCAATTCCTCGAACGGCAGGTTCTTTCTGTTTTTGCCCGTTCCGTAAAGCCCCTTTTCCCGGATATAATCCCAAACGGCCTTGGGCAGGAAATCCTCCGCACCGCCTAAGACCAGCAATCTTCTGATCTGAGTAGAGCTCATGGGCAGAATGTCATTGGCAAGTAAAATGGGAGCTTTGCCGTAAGTATCCCGGAAGTGCTGTGCCTGCTTTTCCAGTTCCTCCGTATCGGCCTTGACACGGTGCGCCATGACAACGGTGGCAAGCTCTGCAATTTTTTCCGGCATCCGCCACTCATCAAAGGATCGGAACATATCCGTACCCATGCACAGGAACAGTTCATCGTTGGGATAACGGTTTTTCAGTTCCTGCAGGGTATCCACCGTGTAGCTGGCGCCCTGACGGCGCAGCTCCAGATCCTCCACCTTTGCAAAAGGAAGATCCTTTGCCAAAAGCTTCGTCATTTCCAGACGGTCTTCGGCGGAGGGGGTATTCACCGGCAGTGCCTTGTGAGGCGGTGTGGCTGCCGGGATCAGCAGAAGGCAGTCCAGTCCCAGCTTTTCATAAAACGCACCGGCTGCCTGCAAATGTCCCAGATGGGGCGGATTGAAGCTGCCGCCGTAAATACCGATCTTTGCCATGGTACTGCCTCCTTAAGCTGAGCGGACTCGAACCAAAATAGCCTCTCAGTCATGCTTTTTGTTTCTTTTTGCCTTATCTTCCTTGCCTTGCGTCAGCAAGGCGGTGCCATCTGCGCCAAAAATTAACTAAAAATCATTTGCTGAGAGGTGCCTTGCAGTTTTCGGCCAGTTGCATTTTCCAAGACAAGGAAAATCACGCAGACAATACTTTCTGTATTATCAAGGGATTTTCTGAAGTATTGGGGAATGCAACTGCCTGAAAACCTGTTTGGGTTCGAGTTCTCTCAGCTTAAAATTTTAGTCCTGATAGTACTGCTTTCTCCGCTCGATGGCAGCCTTGACGGCTTCATCGTGGAAATACTGAGCCTTGCGCTCTTTTTCTGCCTTGGCCTGGGCACGGCGCTTCTGCCGACCCACCTTCACAGGGTTGACCTTCTTCTTTGCAGTCGCGGCAGCCTTTTCCTTGGCCTTTTTGGCTTCTTCCAGTTTCTTGGACTTCCGCCAGATGACGAAGGTTGCTCCCACACAGGAAATGCCGTCGGCATCAGTGCCTTCGCAGATGGCTTCGCTGGCTTCACGGGCAGTCATCATGGCAGTTTCCAGCACACGACCCTTGACCAGTTCTCTGGCCTCCAGAAGCTTTTCGGCCTCTGCCAGCAGGGTATCGGACACGCCGCCCTTGCCTACCATCAAGGTCACTTCCAGACCGTTGGCCTGGGCACGAAATTCTGCTCTTTCTTTGCTGGTCAGCATAAGCCGGCCTCCTTCCATGCAATCAAAAATGCTTCCAATGCCTTTCCCCGATGGGAAATGGCATTCTTCTCTGCGCCGTCAGCCTCGGCAAAGGTCTTGCCGATCTGAGGCACATAAAACACAGGGTCATAGCCGAAGCCGTTGTCCCCTCTGGTCTCAAACAAAATCGTTCCTTCGCAGACACCCTCTGCCGTGACCACCCGTCCATCGGGCAGTGCGCAGGCAATGGCACTGACAAACCGGCCGGTGCGCTGCTGCTCCGGTACATCTGCCATGTTTTCCAGCAGGAATGCGGTACGCTCGGCATCGGAGCTCTTATTGCCGTAACGGGCGGAGTACACACCGGGTGCGCCATTGAGCGCATCCACCACCAGACCGGAATCGTCGGCAATGGCAGCCATGTGGCTTGCCTTCATGACGGCTTTCGCCTTCAGAAGGGCATTTTCGGCAAAGGTGGTGCCGGTCTCGTCCACATCCACATCAATGCCCAGTTCACTCTGCAAAACCACTTCCAGACCCAGCTGACCCAGAATGGTCTGCATTTCTACCAGTTTGTGCTGATTTTTACTGGCTAATACCAATTTCATACCAGAGCCTCCGCAAAAGCCGCTGCCTCAAAGGGCATCAGATCGTCCATCTGCTCGCCTACGCCGATATACTTGACGGGGATCTGCAGATCATGGGCAACCGCCACCACGATGCCGCCCTTGGCGGTGCCGTCCAGCTTGGTCATGACCATACCGGTGACACCGGCGATTTCCTTGAACTGGCGCGCCTGCACCAGACCGTTCTGACCGGTGGTGCCATCCAGCACCAGCAGCACATCCTTGGCTGCATTGGGCAATTCCCGTTCAATGACACGGGCGATCTTGCCCAGTTCGTTCATGAGATTCTGCTTATTGTGGAGACGGCCTGCCGTATCGCAGAGGATCACATCGGCCTTTCTGGCCTTGGCGGCAGCAATGGCATCAAAAACCACAGCCGCAGGGTCTGCACCCTCATCCTGACGGATGATATCCACACCGGCTCTGCCAGCCCAGATCTCCAGCTGATCGGCAGCAGCGGCACGGAAAGTGTCGGCAGCGCACAGGAGGACCTTCTTGCCATCCTGCTTCAGCTGATTGGCGATCTTGCCGATGGTGGTAGTCTTTCCCACGCCATTGACACCGATGACCAGCACCACAGAGGGCTGGGTCTCCAGATTCAGCTTGGAGCTGCCCACATCCACCATTTCCGCCAAAACCGCACGGAGGGCAGCCTTGGCTTCTTCGGCAGTTTTCAGCTTCTCCGCCTTGACTTTCTCCCGAAGGGCATCCATGGCCTCCATGGTGGTATCCACACCCAGATCAGCCATAATCAGACTTTCTTCCAGTTCCTCATAGAAATCCTCATCGATTTCCTTGTGGACCGTAAAAACCTGACTGATATTGGAGGCCGTTTTGCTGAGGCCCTGTTTGATTTTATCGAAAAATCCCATAGTTGTTCCTTTCGTAAGCTGAGAGGACTCGAACCGAAATTGCCTCTCAGCAATGCTTTTTGCTTCTTTTTGCCTTATCTTCCTTGTCTTGCGTCAGCTTAATTGGCAATGCCCAGTTCCTGCACCATCTGGTTCAGATCCAGATGGAGAATCTTCGACACACCCTGTTCCTGCATGGTGACACCGTAGAGGACATCGGATGCCTCCATGGTGCCTCGGCGGTGGGTGATGACGATAAACTGGGTCTTTTCGCAGAGGGTTCGCAGATAGGTGGCAAACCGCTCCACATTCCGGTCGTCCAGAGCCGCATCGATCTCGTCCAGCAGACAGAAGGGCGTGGGACGAACCTTCAGAATGGCAAAGTACAGAGCGATGGCAACAAAGGCCTTTTCACCGCCGGAGAGCAGGGTGATGGTCTTCAGCTGCTTGCCGGGGGGCTGCACCTTGATCTCGATGCCGCAGGACAGGGGCTCTTCCGGATTCTCCAGAACCAGCTCGCCCTTGCCGCCGCCGAACATTTCCTCAAAGGTCTTGCCAAAATAGCCGTTGATCTTGGCAAATTCCCGGACAAAGATCTCTGTCATTTCCTCGGTGATGGACTTGACGATGGCTTCCAGTTCCTTCTTGGCGTGGAGCACATCGTCTCTCTGACCTGCCAGATATTCATATCGCTCATTGACACGCTCAAATTCCTCAATGGCACCCAAATTGGGTGTGCCCAGAGAGGAGATTTTCCGCTTCAGTTCTGTGATCTTCCGGCTTGCCGCAGTCACATTTTCGATCTTGGCAGCGAAGGGGGCAGCCGTAGAGGGAGTCAGCTCATAGCTGTCCCACAGCTTGTCCACGATCTGCTTTTCTTCCAGCTGCGCGGTGTTCTTCTTCTGTTCCAGACGGGCGGCTTCCCGCTCCATGTCCAGAATGTCCTTGTTCTTATCCTGAGCCTGCTTCTCGCTCTTGGTGCGTCTGGCTTCGATTTCGGAACGCTCCTGCAGCTGATCCTGCAGAGTTTTCTTGGCCTCTGCGATGGTGGCATCCATAGCCTGCCGCTTTTCGGCAGACTGAGTCAGCTTTTCTTCCAAAGCGGTAATTTCGGCTTTGTAGCCTTCGATCAGCTGCTCCTTCTGTCCCCGGTCACCAGCCATGGCCTGCGCCAGTTCCTCCAGCTGACGGACGCCTTCCTGTGCCGTTGTCCGCTCGGCATCCTGTGCCGCAGCTTCCATGCGCAGTTCGGTGATCCGGTCATTCCACTGGGCAGCCTGCTGAGAAAGGGCATCCTGACCCTTGGAAAGAGCTTCCAGTTCTTCTTCCAGTCCATTGGCCTGGGCTTCGGTCTCGACAGCTTCCTTTTTGAGCAGTTCCAGTCTGGTCACATCGCCGCCGCTGCGGCTGTCAATGGCTTCCAGTTCCCGCTCATAGGAATGGATGTTTTCTGTAATGGCATCCACCAGCGCCTGTGCCTGCTGGGCATGACCTTCTGCGCGGAGGACATCGTCCTCCGCCTGACGGAGCTGACCCTGAACGGTGGTCAGTTCAAACTCCACCTGTGCAGCGGCTCTGGCAGCTTCTGCCAGTTCTGCTTCTTTCTCTTTCAGCTTGGCGGAAAGGTCTTTCTCCTTCTCCTCCAAACGGGCCAGCTCATTGGCTCTGTTCAGAATACCCGTTCCGTGAGACACGGAACCGCCGGTCATGGAGCCGCCGGCGTTCATGACCTGACCGTCCAGGGTGACGATCTTGAAGCGGCTCTGATACTGCCGTGCCATGGCAACGGCATGATTTAAGTTATCGGCCACAACGGTGCGGCCAAGGAGATATTCCATCAGACCCCGGAACTTGGGATCATAAGTGACCAACTCGGAGGCCAGACCCACATAGCCTGCGCACTTTTCCAGACCCTTTTCCTGCAGGGTTCTTCCCTGCTTGGCGTCCAGGGGTTCGCAGGTGACACGGCCGCCGTTGCAGCGCTTCAAGAAGTCCAGCACCCGTTTGCCGTCATCTCTGGTGGCAACGGCCACATTCTGCAAAGCACCGCCCAGAGCAGTCTCAATGGCGATGGCATAGTCATCATCGGTACGGATCAGAGAGGAAACAGGACCGTATATTTTGCCCAGTGTGCCTCGGCTGCTCTCCTGCATGACCATGCGGACAGCCTTGGGCGCACCTTCATGGTTCTGAATGACATCCCGGAGCATCCGGCTTCTGGACTGGGCTGTTTCCAGTTCGATCTTCATGGAATCCACAGTTTTCTGCAGACTGTCCCGTTTCTCCACTCTGGACTTCTGCCGCAGGGCATAGCCGGCCGCGGAGTTCTGGCAGGAAGTGACCGTATCCTGCGCTTCTTCCAGCTCATCTGCATATTTTCTTGCCTGTGCCTGCAGATCCTTCCGTCTGGCAGTGGCAGCATCCAGATCGGTCTGTACCGTCTGCTTCCGTTCCAGAATCTCCTCCATGGATGCCGTCAGAGATGCGATATCTGCACGCTTTCTGGCAGACTCCGTCTGCAGCAGTGCCTGCTGGGCTCGGAGTGCCAGAACCTTTCGTTCTGCATCATCCACATCCCGGCTGACCGCCTGACTCTGAGAAAGAGCCGCTTCCAGATTTTCCTGCACTTCAGCAAGGCTCTTACCGATCTCCTCGATACGGCTGCGATGGGCAGCGATCTGCTCGGCAATGCCGCCGCTGCGGCCGTCCTGCTCCTGCAGTTCCTGCTCCACACGGAGAATATTCTGCTTTGCATTTTCCACACCGGCCTGCAGCACGGCAGCTTCACTGCTCTGAGCAGCGGCTTCACCTTCCAGAGCGGCAATATGCTCTCTCTGACGGTCCAGTTCCAGACCCTTGTGGTTCAGCTGCAAAGACAGCTGCTCGGAAAGCTGATACAGCCGGTTCAATTCGCCGTGCTGCTGCTCCAGAACGAAGGCGGCAGTGGCATAGTCGTTCTCTGCTTTTTTCAGGCTTTCCGCCAATTTCTCCAGATTTTCCAGCCAAAGGGCAACTTCCTGCCCCTTCAGTTCTTCCCGGAACTCCAGATACTTCTTCGCCTTTTCCGCCTGCTGGCGCAGAGGCTCCACCTGTCCTTCCAGTTCAGAGATCTTATCTCCGATACGCAGAAGGTTATCTTCCGTAGAAGCCAGACGGCGCTCCGTCTCTTCCTTGCGGTGGCGATACTTGGAAATACCGGCAGCCTCTTCAAAGACTTCCCGTCGATCGGTGCTCTTCAGAGCCAGAATCTCATCGATACGACCCTGACCGATGTTGGAATAGCCTTCCTTGCCCAGACCGGTATCCATGAACATCTCATTGATATCACGGAGTCTGGCAGACTGGCGGTTGATATAGTATTCACTTTCGCCGGAACGGTAATACCGGCGGGTCACAGTCACTTCCTGTGTCTCAATGGGCAAGGCTCCGTCGCTGTTGTCCAAAATCAGGGATGCTTCGGCAAAACCCAACGCACCACGCTTCTGGGTACCGCCGAAGATGACATCTTCCATCTTGGCACCGCGGAGGGCTTTGGAACTCATTTCGCCCATGACCCAGCTGATGGCATCGGAAATATTCGATTTGCCGCTGCCGTTGGGGCCGACGATGGCAGTAATGTCATCACCGAACCGCAGAACAGTCTTGTCCGCAAAGGACTTGAAGCCTTGAATCTCCAGTGCTTTCAGATACACGCTAACACTTCTCCATTTTCCATATTATCATCGTTATATTTTAGCAATTTCCCTGCCTAATTGCAACACTATTTATTTTTTTGTGTCACAAAAACACATTTGGGGCATACTTGACTTTTGGGGGTAAAAAGAGGTATTCTTTATCTACAGGAAGGAGTGGGTTTATGAAACAGAAAAAGACCTTCACCGAAGATGAACTGCGCTATCTGCAGCTGCTGGCCACCAAGTATCCCACCGTGCAGGATGCCAGTACCGAGATCATCAATTTACAATCGATTTTAAGCCTGCCCAAGGGCACGGAGCATTTTATTTCCGATATCCACGGCGAGTATGAAGCCTTTCTGCACATGCTCAATTCCTGCTCCGGCCATGTAAAGGAGAAAATGGACGAGCTGTTTTCCATCACCATTTCCAAGCACGACCGCAACGAGCTGGCAACGCTGATCTACTACCCCGAGGAAAAGCTGGCCATGCTGGCTCAGTCCGGTCGGGATATGGAAGAATGGTATCAGATCACCCTCTACCGCCTGCTGGCGCTGTGCCGTTGGGTGGCGACCAAATATACCAGAAACAAAGTCCGCAAGGCACTTCCCAAGGCCTATGGGGCCATTGTGGATGAATTGATTCAGCTCCGTCCCGACGATCCGGACAAGGAAGATTACTACGAAAACATCATCAAGTCCATCATCCAGACGGGTCAGGCCAACGGTGTCATCAAATCCGTCTGCGAGATTATCAAGCGTCTGACGGTGGACCACCTGCATATCGTCGGCGATATTTTTGACAGAGGCCCCAGAGCCGATGTGGTCATGGATTCCCTTTTGGATTATCATAGTGTGGACATCCAATGGGGCAACCACGACATTCTCTGGATGGGTGCCGCCTGCGGTTCCAGAACCATGGTGGCAACCGTTCTCGCCAATTCCATCCATTACAACAATCTGGATGTGATTGAGACCGGCTATGGCATCTCTCTGCGTCCCCTTTCCATTTTCGCCAACGAGGTCTATAAGGACTGCGATACCCATCGCTTTACAGTCAAGCTCACCGGTTCCGATGCCGGTCAGTACACGGAAAAGGACAAGCTTCTGTCTGCCCGGATGCACAAGGCCATCACCGTCATCCTCTTCAAGCTGGAAGGTCAGAAGATCATGCGCCATCCCGAATACGAGATGGATGACAGACTTTTGCTGGACAAGATCGATTATGAAGCCAAAACCGTTACCATTGGCGGCACATCTTATCCGCTGGAAGACTGCGACTTCCCCACCGTTGACCCCAAAAATCCCTACGAACTGACCCCGGAAGAAAAGTCCGTCATCGAACAGCTGACCGCCTCCTTCCGTCACAGCGAAAAGCTCCAGAAGCATGCCCGTTTCCTCTATGCCAAGGGCGGTCTTTACAAGATTCACAACGGCAGTCTCCTGTTCCACGGCTGCATCCCCATGACGGCTGAAGGCAAGCTGCAGACCTTCTCCATCGGCGGTCAGGAACGTTCCGGCAGAGCCTTCCTGGACTATGCCGAAACCACCGCCCGCAAGGCCATGTACCAGAAGAGCGGCACCGCCGATATGGACTTCCTCTGGTGGCTGTGGGCAGGCAGAAACAGTCCCATTTTCGGCCGCGACCGCATGACCACCTTCGAGCGGCGGCTCATTGCCGATGAAAGTGCTTGGGTCGAAGCCAAAAATGCCTATTACACCTTCTACAATGATCCCGACGTCTGCGAAATGATTCTGCAGGAGTTCGGACTCACCGGTCCGCACAGCCACATCATCAACGGTCATGTGCCTGTCAAGGTTGGCAAGGGTGAAAGCCCCATCAAGGGCGGCGGACGGCTCATCGTCATTGATGGTGGCTTCTGCAAAGCCTATCAGTCCACCAGCGGCATTGCCGGCTATACCCTTGTCTCCAACTCCCACTGCATCAAGATCGTAGCGCATCAGCCTTTTGCCGGCAAAGACGATGCCATCCGTCTCGATCACGACATCGCCAACGATGCCACCGTCATCGATGTCATGGAGCGCAGAGTAAAAATTGCCCAGACCGACCAGGGCAAATGCCTGCAAAAGCAGGCAGACGAACTGCAGGATCTGCTGGATGCCTACCGTGCCGGTGCTATCCGGGAACAGCATAAAGAATAAGCAAAAAGAAGCATCCATAAGGATGCTTCTTTTATGCTTCGTATTCCTTGGGGAACAGGTTTTTCACCGCTTCGTGGGCGGCTGCCTGTTCTGCTTTTTTCTTGCTGCGGCCTTCGCCCTTGCCCACAACGGTGCCGTTGCGGAGGACCTCCACCATGAACACCTTATCATGGTCGGGACCGGACTCTCCGATCAGCTCATAGGTCAGAACCTGATCCTTTTCCCGCTGCACCAGTTCCTGCAGCATGGTCTTATAGTCAAAGTTGCCGGGTCGGCCTGTAGGCATTTCGGAGAGAATCAGCCGCAGGATGATACCCTTGGCAGCTTCGAAGCCGCCATCTAAGTACGCTGCCGCCAAAACCGATTCCATCGCATCGGAGACGATACTGTCCCGATGGCGGCCGCCTGCATGGTCTTCGCCGTGACCCAGCAGCAGAAACTCACCTAAATTCACCTTTTCGGCACATCTGGCCAGATTACGCTCACAGACCAGATCAGCACGGAGACGGGTCAGATCCCCTTCCGGCTGTTTCGGGAATTTATGGAAGAGAAAATCTGCCGTTACAAAACCCAGAATACTGTCTCCCAGAAACTCCAGCCGTTCATTATCGGGCTTGCCGCTTCTGCGTTCGTTGGCGTAGGAGCTGTGGGTCAGCGCATTTTCCAGCAATGTCTTATTTTGAAAGCAGTAGCCTAATGCCTGCTCCAGTTCTGTGTACATAGTATCCCCTCTTTACTCGACGGCAGAGCCCTTGATGAGATGCATATCCTGCTGCAGAAGCTCGGTCATATTGCCATTGACGGCAGCCATGGCCTGCTTGACCGCACTGCGGACGGCTCTGGCATCGGAGGAACCGTGAGCCTTGATGACAGGCTTGCTGATACCCAGCAGAATGGTGCCGCCCACTTCCCGGTAATCCATCCGCTTCTTGAAGGAGGCAATGCCATCCTTGCAGATAAGTGCTGCGATCTTGGTCAGCAGATTCTTCTTAAACATACCCTTGAGCATCTTACCCATAAAGGCGGCGGTGCCTTCAATGGACTTCAGCAGGATGTTGCCGGAGAAGCCATCAGCGACCACCACATCCACAACACCCAGAGGCACATCTCTGGCTTCCACATTGCCCACAAAATTCAGCAGGCCCTGTTCCTTGGCATTTTGCAGCAGTGCATAAGTCTGCTTCTGCAGCTCTGTGCCCTTGCTGTCCTCTGCACCGATGTTCAGAAGACCGACCTTGGGCTGAATTTTTCTCTGCACCTGCTTGGCATAGAGAGTACCCAAAAAGGCGAACTGCACCAAAAACTCCGGTGTGCACTCTGCATTGGCACCGCAGTCGATGAGCAAGGTTTTGTTGTCCGTGGGGATCTCGGGGCAGAAAGCTGCCCGGCGGATACCCTTGACACGCTTGACGATCAAGGTAGCGGCAGTCAGCAAGGCACCGGTGGAACCGGCGGAAATAAAGGCATCTCCGTCACCCTCAGCCAGCATCCGCAGACCGACCACCATGGAAGAATCCTTTCTGGCGCGTACCACCGTTGCCGGATCATCGTGCATATCCACCACATCATCGGCATTGGCGATCTCCAGACCCTCCGGCAGAGTGCCAAGCCCCAGACGGCTGACGCTCTGCAAGATCTCTTCGCCCCGTCCGACCAGAACGATCTGCACACCAAATTCCTTGGCAGCATCCACAGCACCCTGCACGATGGCGTCCGGTGCGTGATCGCCGCCCATGGCATCGATGAGAATTCTCATATTCAACTTCCTCTCTGTCTCTACGGAAATCACAGTTCTTTCTTCAGTTCCTCCAGCTTGGCAAGACCGCGCTCTGCCAAAGCCAGATTCTTATTGGCCTTGCCCTTGACCCGATAGCCAAGGGGCGAAATAATGCCGTAATTCACATTCATGGGCTGGAAGTTCACAATACTGGGATCGGAAATGTAATAGCCCAGAGCACCTATGGCAGTTTCCTTGGTGAAATCCAAAGGCTCTTTGCCCTGGACCTTGGCTGCCATGGCAATGGCTGCCAGGAAACCGGAAGCCGTGGACTCCACATAGCCTTCCACACCGGTCATCTGTCCTGCAAAGGCCACCAGCGGATTCCGGCGGTCAGCATAGAACTTATCCAGCAGCTTGGGGGAATTGAGGAAGGTATTGCGGTGCATGACACCGTAGCGGACAAATTCCGCATTGGCCAATGCAGGGATCATGGAGAACACACGCTTCTGCTCCGGGAATTTCAGATGGGTCTGGAAGCCCACCAGATTGTAGATAGAACCTTCGGCATTGTCACGGCGCAGCTGCACTACGGCATAAGGTTCCTGATCGGTCTTGGGATCTTTCAGACCCACAGGCTTCAGAGGGCCGTACCGCAGAGTATCCACACCTCTGCGTGCCATGACCTCCACAGGCATACAGCCTTCAAAGACCTTCTTATCCTCAAAGCCGTGGACTTCTGCTTCTTCAGCAGTCGTCAACTCCCGGACGAAAGCCTCGTACTGTTCCTTGTCCATGGCACAGTTGATATAATCTGCCGTGCCTCTGTCATATCGGGAGGCGTACCAGGCATGATCCATATCGATGCTCTCCACCGTCACCAAAGGTGCGGCAGCATCGAAGAAATTGAGATACTGGGCATCGCCGAAATATTGGTGGATGGCCTCAGACATGGCATCGGAGGTCAAGGGGCCTGTCGCAATGATGACAGGGCCTTCCGGTACTTCCGTCACTTCCTCTTCCACAACCGTGATGAGGGGATGATTTTTGATTTCTTTGGTGACCATGGAAGAAAATCCGTAGCGATCCACAGCCAGTGCGCCGCCTGCCTCCACACGGGTGGCTTCAGCGCAGCGGAGAATGAGGCTGTCCAGCCGCCGCAGTTCTTCTTTCAGCAGACCCACAGCGTTTTCCAGCCGATCGCCCCGAAGGGAATTGGAGCAGACCAGTTCCGCAAAATCGGTGCAATGGTGGGCAGGGCTCATCTTCTTGGGCTTCATTTCATAGAGAGTCACAGGGATTCCTCTCTGTGCCAGCTGCCATGCAGCCTCTGAACCGGCCAGACCTGCACCGATGACTTTTACAGTTACCATGTTATCCCTTCTTTTTGGCGGCAGGCTTTTTTGCTGCCGTTTTCTTTGCCGCAGGCTTCTTGGCTGTGGTCTTTTTCGCGGCAGGCTTCTTTTCTGCCTTTGCCTCCTCAGCAGCGGCTTCTGCCTCCGCTGCCTCTACGGAGGCCGCAGGCTTTTTCCGATAGCCTCTCTTGTCCTCCGGCAGGAAGTTGGGACAGGCTTCATTGATACAAAACGGCTTCATAGCGCCTCTGCCGGACTTTTTGAACATGGTCTGACCGCAGGTGGGGCAGTCCAGTTCCGTAGGCACATCCCAGGACATAAAGCCGCACTCCATGCCCTTTTCGCAGCTGTAATAAGCAAAGCCACGCTTGGACTTGCGCTTGAGCATACCGGAGCCGCACTTGGGGCAGCGACCGGGCATATGCTCCACAATGGCTCTGGTATTGGTACATTCGGGGAAACCGGGACAGGCCAGGAACCGACCGAAGCGACCGGCCTTAATGACCATATTCCGACCGCAGACCTCGCAGATCTCATCGGTCTCTTCATCGGGCACTTTCAGACGGGTGTCCTTCAGGGCTTCCTCGGCATCTGCCAGTTCCTTACTGAAGGTGCCGTAGAAATCAGCCAGAACCTGTTTCCAGGCCAGCTTGCCTTCTTCCACCTCGTCCAGACGGTTTTCCATACCGGCAGTAAATTCCACATTGATGATATCCTGGAACCGATCCAGCATGAGGCCGGTGACCACTTCACCCAGTGGGGTGGGCCACAGACGCTTTTCCTTCTTAATGACATAGTCCCGGTCCTGAATGGTAGAGATAATGCTTGCATAGGTGGAGGGACGTCCGACACCCTTCTCCTCCATGGCACGAACCAGAGTTGCTTCCGTGTAGCGTGCTGGGGGCTGGGTGAAGTGCTGCTCCGGCTTCTGTGCGGATTTGGTCAGAGGTTCCCCCTCCTGCAGATCCGGCATGGGAGACTGGACTTCCTCCTGATCGTCGTCACGGCCTTCTTCATAAAGGGCAGTGAAGCCTGCAAATTTCAAACTCTGATGGTTGGCGCGGAACACATTGTCGCCGCAGACAGCCTCAATGGCCACATTGTCATAGAGGGCACAGGCCATCTGAGAAGCCGTGAACCGCTCCCAGATTAGTTTATACAGCCGCAGCTGATCCTTGTTCAGATCACCCTTGACCCGTTCGGGATCCAGACGGATATCGCTGGGACGGATGGCTTCATGGGCATCCTGTGCAGCGGATTTGGTCTTGTAGCGGCGGGGGCCGTCATAGAAGGCGTTACCCCAGCGACCGGTGATATAGCTGCCGGCAGCTGCCAGCGCTTCTTCGGAAATTCGCTGAGAATCCGTACGCATATAGGTGATCAGACCCACAGCACCGATACCGGAGATTTCAATACCTTCATAAAGCTGCTGTGCCAGAGCCATGGTACGCTTGGGAGTCATGCCCAGCTTCCGGGAAGCCTCCTGCTGGAGGGTGGAGGTGATAAAAGGAGGAGCCGGAGACCGCTTCTTCTCCGTCTTTTTCACAGAAGCCACCTTGAAGGGCTTGCCTTCGATGCTCTGCAAAACAGCATTCACTTCGGCTTCGCTGCTCAGTTCCCGCCTCTTGGGGTCACCGTAGAAACGAGCCGTAAAGCTGCCGGGCTTGCCTACCCGCTCCAGAGTCACATCGATGGACCAGTATTCCTGGGGCACGAAGGCACGGATCTCATTTTCCCGATCCACCACCAGACGGGTGGCAACGGACTGGACACGACCTGCAGAGAGACCTCTGCGAACCTTCTTCCACAGCAGAGGAGAAAGCTGATAGCCCACGATGCGGTCCAGAATTCTTCTGGCCTGCTGGGCATCCACCAGATCCTGATGGATGGCTCTGGGTGCTTCAATGGCCTTGGTGACCACACCCTTGGTGATTTCGTTAAAGGTAACGCGGTTGACCTTATCCTCCGGGATATCCAGAAGCGCCTGCAAATGCCATGCAATGGCCTCTCCTT
Source organism: Candidatus Avilachnospira sp. (assembly GCA_045579045.1). Classification (GTDB taxonomy): domain Bacteria; phylum Bacillota; class Clostridia; order Oscillospirales; family Oscillospiraceae; genus Avoscillospira. The sequence goes on along the minus strand of JAZNLL010000100.1, from coordinate 9,713 downwards.
CCCGGTCAGGGTCAGTTGCGAGGAAGATTTTATCGCTGATCTTCGCGCTCTTTTTCAGATCGGAGATCACATCTTCCTTGCCCTTCACAGGCTGATAGACCGGCTCAAAATTATGCTCCAGATCCACACCCATGGTACTTTTGGGCAGATCCCGCAGGTGGCCCATACAGGCCTTGACCTGATAATCGCTGCCCAGATATTTACCGATCGTCTTGGCCTTGGAGGGGGACTCGACGATCACAAGATTGGTTTTTGCCTTCGGCATTCTTCCAATGCTCCTTCAATTTCCTATTTTTCTTCTGCCAAGGAGAACAAGCCTCCCGGCAGACGCTGAATAAATCCTCTGACTTCCAGCATAGTCAGCAGAGCCAGCACACCGCCGGCAGGCTGCTTCATCTGTTCCGAGAGGACATCGATATAGGCAGGCCCCTGCTCCAGCAGCGACACAAGCCGCTGTTCTTCCGGTGACAGAGAAGCCTCGATCTTCTTTGCATCAATATAATGTCTGGTTTTCGGCTTGTCAATGCCTTTTTCATCGGGAATTTTCGACGGTTCAGCCGGTTTTGCCTGTTCCCAACCGCTGCAATCCCGGTTCCGAAGATGCGGATACAGTCCCTCATACTCCTCCAGAATTTGCCACGGTTCACAGACCATGATCGCACCTTCCCGAAGGAGACTCAGATTTCCCACCGTGCTTTTCTGCCCCACATTGGCAGGCAGAGCAAACACATCTCTGCCCTGATCAAGGGCTCTTCGTGCCGTGATCAGCGCGCCGCTTCTCTCCGGCGCCTCTACCACCAGCACACCGCAGCTCAGTCCGCTGATGATTCTGTTTCTGATAGGGAAATTCTTTTTATTCGGTGCTGTTTCCGGCGGATACTCGCTGAGCAGACAGCCGTTCTCCGTAATTTCGCAGAAAAGCTTTTCGTTTTCCGGGGGATAGACCACATCCACACCGCAGCCCAGAACCGCCATCACAGGGCTTCCGCCCAGCAAGGCACCCTTCAGTGCTTCGGTGTCGATGCCTTTGGCACCGCCGGATACCACAGCCGCACCGCAACGGGATAGTCCATAACCCATGCGCCGCGCCTGATTCATACCGTAAAGACTGCTGTGTCTTGTTCCCACCACACCGATGATCGGTCCGTTGAGGTCAGGCAAAGTTCCCTTTCCGTACAAAACCAGCGGCGGGTCATCCAGCGTCCGCAGACGTTCCGGGTAGGCCGCATCCTGCATGGTCAGAAGGAAGATTCCTTTTTCATAGCAAGTGCGTAAAATTCCTTCCGCCTCCGAAAGGTCCTTGTCCAGCAGAGCGGATGCATTCCGAAAATAGGGTACTCTGCTGTATTCTGCTTCATCGGCAAGATACACAGCCTGAGGCGAACCGAAATATCGCAGAAGCAGATACGCACTTCTGGCACCGATTTGCTTTCTGGTGGCAAGCCAGACCCAATATTTCAGCATGGCTTCCACCGCCTTTCTTTAAGCTGAGAGAACTCGAACCCAAACAGGTTTTCAGACAGTTGCATTCCCCAATACCTCAGAAAATCCCTTGATAATACAGAAAGTATTGTCTGCGTGATTTTCTTTGTCTTGGAAAATGCAACTGGCCGAAAACTGCAAGGCACCTCTCAGCATATGATTTTTCGTTGATTTTTGGTGCAGATGACGCCGCCTTGCTGGCGCAAGGCAAGGAAGATAAGGCAAAAAGAAACAAAAAGCATGACTGAGAGGCTATTTCGGTTCGTGTCCTCTCAGCTTATCGCTTCATCTCCCATAGAACGATGGCTGCCGCAATGGCCGCATTGAGGGACTCACACCGCTCACTCATGGGAATAATCAGTTCCTTGTCGGCACGGGACAGGAAGAATTCTCCCACGCCCTTGCCTTCGCTGCCGATCACCATGGCAGTTTTCTTCAAATCTGCCTGCCGCACATCCACTGCCCGGTCAGACAGCGCCGTAACGCAAAGAGGAATGTCTCCTTCCTTACAGGCCTCCGCCACCGCCTCATGGGAAGCCCATTGAGGTCTGCTGCGGAACACCGCACCCATGGACGCACGGACGGTTTTATGATTGTAAGCATCGGCACAGCCGGGTGTCAGCACCACCGGCACATCCATGGCATCGGCTGTCCGCAGAATGGTTCCCAGATTTCCGGGATCCTGAATCCCATCCAAAACAAGGCTCTGCGCCTGCAAATGCAGTTCATCCAAAACCGGAAGCGCACAGGTGAACAACGCGCCCTGCGGTGCTTCCATGGGGGACACCTGCACCATGATATCATCGGGAATCTCCACCAGACGCACCTGCTCCGGCAGTTGGGGCAGCACAACATCCTTGGTCACCAGAACCGTTCTCAAGGTCTCCGGTGCCCATTTGACAGCTTCTTCCAGAAGCTTGATGCCATCGGCTGCATATTCACCCTGCTGCTCCCGGTAACTGCGGCTGTTCAGCAGTTTCCGGACATGCTGCAAAAGGGGATTTTTCCGACTGGTGATGAGTTCCCTTGTCATAAGCTAATCCTCTTTCATTTAGGGGAAAAAGCGGTATAGCAAACCTATACCGCTTTTCTTATCAATTATTTTTCTACCGCAACGATGCGGAACTTCAGAAGACCCACAGGTGCTTCCACTTCCACTTCATCGCCCACAGTCTTGCCGCTCATGGCACGACCGAAGGGAGAGTCATCGGAAATGCGGAAGTTCATAGGATCGGCTTCCTGAGAACCGACAATGGTATATTCCTCTTCTTCGTCCATTTCCAGATCCAGAACACGGACACGGCAGCCCAGACCCACACGGTCAGTCGGCTCATCATTTTCTTCAATGATGACAGCATTGGCCAGAATATTTTCCACTTCGGCAATGCGGCCATAGAGCTTGGCCTGCTCATTCTTGGCCTCGTCGTATTCGCTGTTCTCGGACAGGTCTCCGAAGGAACGGGCTTCCTTGATCTGCTCCGCAACTTCCTTTTCCCGGGTGGTCTTGAGGTAGTTCAGTTCTTCCTCCAGCTCTTTCAGCCGGGCGCTGGTGATCTTAAATTCTTTCGCCACGAGTTCGTTCCTCCCAAAGGTTTAATTCATACAGTGCTATATTATAGACATGAAAGTTCAGTTCTGTCAAGAGATTTTACTTTTCATGGCAGAAACCGCCGCCTGCAGCTGGACGTCTTCCTCTGCAGAAAGATTGTCGTAGTACAGATCGACATAGTCCTCATATTCCATTTCCACAGGGATATCCGGGGTCACGCCCACATCGGTGAGACTTCTGCCCTGAGGGGTATAGTACTTACCCACGGAGATGGCCACGGCAGAGCCATCGGTCAGGGGCATGGTCACCTGAAAATTGCCTTTGCCCACCGTCTGCTCACCCACAATGACGGCAGCTTCATATTCCTGCATGGCGGCAGCAAAGAACTCCGCAGCGGAATAAGAATCCTTGTTAACCAGCACCGCCATGGGAATCATGAGGCTGGCAGAATCAGAGTAGTCCACTTCTTCCCTGCCGGCATAGTCCTTGCTGCGGAACAGCTCTCCCTTTGGCAAAATGGCATCCAAAATCTCGATCATTTCCGTTTTCAGACCGCCGGGATTGAACCGGACATCGAAAATCAGTGCCTTGGCACCGCCGTTCAGCATATCCTTCATGCACTGGATGGTCTGTTCGGCGCAGTGGTGGTCAAAATCAGCTATGGTGATCCAGCCGATGTTGCCTTCCAGCATTTCCGCCTCCGCCACGGGATTGACGATCTGCCGACGGGTCAGATCCATTTCCATGACCTTCTCTCCACGGAGGACGGTGAAATGGACCTTGGTCTCCGGCTCGCCCCGCACCAATTCTTTGGTGCCTTCCACACCCAATTCCAGCGTGGACTGTCCTTCCACATGGGTGATGATATCGTCTACCTGCAGACCGGCTTCCTCTGCCGGACCGCCCTCTGTGACGGAAACGACCTCCACACCCTGCTCCGCCAGCTGAATCATAATGCCCACGCCCACATACTCATTATAAAATGCTTCTTCATGGGCTTCCATATCATCGGCACTGATATAGTAGCTCCACCGGTCACCGGTGGCAGCCACCATGGCGGCGGCAGCACCGTCGGCCGCAGCGGCAGTCAGTGCTTCCGGGTCATATTCATCGATGAAATATTCCCCCAGGAATTTCTCGATCTCCGTCATTTTTCGGATGACAGGATCGGTCTCCACCTGATACAGAGGCGGCGTCATCCTATGCAGAGTCAACAGACTGCCGCCTACGGCAGCTGCCAAAATCAAAAAGCACACAAGCAGGATCTTTCCGGCTTTCTTCAATGCAAACAACTCCTTGCAATACCAAAGGAACGGAGCGAAGCTCCGTTCCTTATGTTTCTCTTTTTATCCCACATAATCCATGGGGTTCACGGATGCACCGTTGACATGGACTTCAAAATGCAGGTGGGGGCCCGTAGACCAGCCGGTGGAACCCACATAGCCGATGACCTGCCCCTGCGAGACAGAATCGCCGGAGGAGACCACAAAGTGGGTCCTATGGGCATAGAGGCTGCCGTAACCGCCGCCGTGGGCAATGGAAACCATGTAGCCGTTGGCAGTGTTATAGTAGGCAGAAGTAACCGTACCGGAGGCAATGGCATAGATGGGTGTTCCCTGAGGGGCAGCAAAGTCCACACCGGTGTGGAACCGCTTATCACCCATGGTGGGATGGATTCGCCAGCCGTAAGCGCTGGTCACGGTCAGACCGATCCGCAGAGGATTGCTGAAGCCGGAACCGCCGCCGGTATAACCGCCTGCCACATTGTTCTTGTTCTGGGCAGCCAGAGCGGCCTTCTGCTCGGCGGAAAGCTGGGCTTCATACTCTGCCTGTTTCTGCATGGCGATGGCGCGTGCCTCTGCTTCCGCAGCTTCGTTTGCCAGATATTCCTCCGTCAGCCGTTCGCCTTCGGCCTTCAGTTCCAGCAGCAGGCTGTTGGCTTCTTCTCTCTGTGCCAGAAGGGTCTCTTCCTTTTCAGCCAGAAGGTCCTTGACTTCCTGCTGAGCAGCCAGCTCTTCTTCCATTTCCTGCCGGTCCTGCTCGATCTTCTCCGCTACCGCCTGCATCTGCTCCAGCATCCGCTGGTCGGCTTCTGCCACCTCATGGATGCTGTCGATGCGGCTCAAAAGGTCAGAAAAGCTGCTGGCCTTAAAGAGAATGGACCAGTAAGAAACCTTACCGTTTTCTTCCATGGCACGGAGCCGTGCCTTATTTCTTTGGTTCAGTTCCTCCTGCTCAGCCTGTGCCGCTTCCAGTTCTTTCTGCTTTTCAGCGATCAGAAGGCTGTACTGGCTGATCTGGGCATTGGCATTTTCGATCTCCTGTTCGGTGATGCGAATCTGCTGATCGATGGAACTTTTCTGCTCGATGGTCGTCGTGGTCTTGGATTCGTTGGCATCCAGTTCTTTCTTCAGAGCAATACCCTGATTGATGATCTCCTGTGCCTCATTTTTCAGCGCATCCAGTTCTTTTTTCAGCTGACTGGAGGTCGCTGCATTTGCCATAGTGACCAACGCGCCTGTGATCAGTCCGCCCACCATGATAACGGTGAGGATAATGCAAAGCAGACGGACGAAAAATTTGCTGTTTTTCATGAAAAACCTCTTATACTTTCAGGAACTTGCGGATGGACAGCAAGCTGCCGAACACACCTACCACAAAGCCCACAGCTGCATAGCAGACAGCCACCACTTCGATGACTTCCACGAAGGGCACCATGGTGATCAGTTCCAGAGAGTCCAGACTTGCGATCTGGTTGGACAGGAAGTTATACAGACCCCACTGCAGGAAGAATGCCACCACAGAGGCGATCAGTCCCAGCAGGAAGCCTTCCACCACAAAGGGCCAGCGGATAAAGCCGTTGGTAGCGCCGACCATTTTCATAATGGCGATCTCTTCTTTGCGGTCATACATAGCCAGCTTGACCGTATTGGAAATAATGAGCATGGACACCACAAACAAAACCGCAATGATGATAAACGATGCGATATTGAGCATCTGCTGAATGGTCTGGAAGCCTTCGGAGATCTCATAATGGGCCATGACTTCCGCCACACCCTGAATGCCTTCCATTTCCTCGCAGGTCTGGCGCATCAGTTTATTATCCACCATGGAAACGGCATAGCGATCCCGGAAGGTGCTGGATTCCAAGCCTGCAAACAGGCCTTCATCCTGCTGTTCCGCGATAAAGTTGGTAAGAGCCTCTTCCCGGGAAATAAACTGGGCATTGTTGACATTGGTAATCATATTGATCTGGGAGCCGACGCTTTTTGCCTCTGCTTCGGACAGGGTCTCGTCAATGTAGACCAAAACTTCGTTATCCTGCTCCAATTCCAAAATCATCTCGTTGAGATTGAACAGCAGCAGGCCGAAGGTGCCCATAATCAGCAGGCTGGCGATGGTCACCCAGATGGCGGCAAAGGACATAAAACCGTGCAAAAACAGGCCTCGAATGCCCTCCCGCAGCAAATAGCCGATATTATTCTTCTTCATAAGCGTAATAACCGTCCATTCCGTCACTGATGATCTCGCCCTGATCGATAGCGATCACACGCTTGGTAAAGCGGTCCACCAGTTCCTTTGCGTGGGTAACGACCATAACCGTCGTACCCAGGGCATTGATCTGTTCCAGCAGCATCATGATTTCCAGAGAGCGGGCCGGGTCCAGATTGCCCGTAGGCTCGTCGGCAATAATCATGTTAGGATTGTTGACCAGCGCCCTTGCGATGGCCACACGCTGCTGCTCGCCGCCGGACATTTCATGAGGCAGGCGGCGGCTCTTGTTTTCCAGACCCACCAGTTCCAGAACATAGGGAACTCTCTTCTTGATCTCCTTCTCCGAAGCACCGATGACACGCATGGCAAAAGCCACGTTGTCATAGACGGACTTATTCTCAATGAGACGGAAATCCTGGAAGATAATGCCCAGAGTGCGGCGCATATAAGGAATCGCGCTGCGGCGGATCTTCTCCAGGGTAAAGCCGTTGACGAACACGCTGCCGGAAGTGGGCTGCAGTTCGGCGGTGAGAATCTTGATGATGGTGGACTTACCGGAGCCGGAAGGACCGACCAGGAACACGAACTCGCCGTCTTCGATCTTCAAAGAGACGTCGTTCAGGGCACGGGTACCCGGCTCGTAAACTTTCGATACATTTCTAAATTCAATCATGGATATACTCCGCTTCTCCCGGAAGCCATCAGATCAGACGGTTTTCCCGGGACGCAAGATATTTCTTGACCATCAGTGCCACCTTGAAGATGATGGCATGGTCGAACTCACGCAGGTCCAGACCGGTGAGCTTCTTGATCTTCTCCAAACGGTAGACCAGCGTATTTCTGTGGACGAACAACTTTCTGGACGTTTCGGAAACGTTCAGATTGTTCTCAAAGAACTTGTTGATGGTAAACAGGGTCTCCTGATCCAGAGAATCGATGGAGTTCTTCTTGAACACTTCGCTGAGGAAGATCTCGCACAGGGTGGTGGGCAGCTGATAGATCAGACGGCCGATACCCAGATTCTCATAGGTCATGATGCTCTTTTCGGTGTCAAAGACCTTGCCCACTTCGATGGCGGTCTGTGCTTCCTTGAAGGCATCTGCCAGTTCACGGAGATGACCGGCCACGGTGGAGATACCGATGACAGTCTTGATGAACAGCTCTGCCTTGAGGGTATCTTCGATGTGCTGCGCCAGCTTGATGATCTCAGACATATCGGTGGTGGCAGTGATCTGCTTGACCACAGCGATATCGGTCTCGTTGATGTTCAGCACAAAGTCCTGCTGTTTATCGGCAAACATACCCTGCAGCAGATCCACAGAAGCCACATCGGCACGGCCCACCTGACGGACGAGCAGCACCACCCTGGGCAGATCGGTGGTAAAATGCAGTTCTTTTGCACGGATGTAGATATCACCGGGCAGGATATTGTCGGTGATGATATTCTTTACGAAGGTGCCTTTGTCGTGCTTTTCTTCGTAATAGGTTTTTGCGCCGTTCAGAGCCACATGGGCCATGATACAGACGCTTCTGGCAGCTTCGTCCTCGCCGTCGACGAATACGGCATAGTCGAAAAATGCGCTCCAGCTGTTCAGTGCCTTCATGGTGCGGTGCTCCGCCACCACAATGGAATCCGGTGCGTTGTTCAGACGGATGACAGCCTCGGGCCACTTCTCTCCAATGAGACCCGTGTCGCTGCAGGAGACCACATTGCCGTCGGCATCGATGACACCGATGACCCGATCGGTGGCTTCCTTCAACTGAACGATCACGCTTTGAAACATACGGCTGGACATAAATACGCCCTCCCTCTATCTGAATAGACAATACTTTTTACACAAAGCCTTATTGACATAATACAGTACTTTTGTCCATTTTTCAAGAGGGTATTGACATTTCTTTTCAAAATACCCTTTAATTTTTGTGCGATTTTTATATTTTTTCGTCAGACTGGCCAATTTGGAGTGTCATTTCTGCTCTTTCACTGCCATTTGGCTGTTGTGCAATATCACAACAACTATACACTACATCTAGAGGGATTTCCCGAACCTCCCCCAAGGGAAGGTCACCCAGCTCCAATTTCCCCTCTGCGATTCGTTTGAGGTAGGTCACAGGCATTCCACGGGAGGCCAGCATCCGGCGCACCTGATGATATTTTCCCTCGCAGACTTCTACAATGCTCTTGCCTTCTCCCTGTGGGATCAATTTGGCAGGCAGGCACTGATCGCCGTCTTTTAATGTGATTCCATCGGCAAAGGCCTGTACATCCTCTTCCCCGGCACAGCCCTCATGCTCGGCATAGTACCGCTTCCAGATACGGCTTTTGGGGGACAAAATACGGTGAGCCAGCTGTCCATCGTTGGTAAAGAGCAAAAGCCCTTCCGTCTCCTTGTCCAGACGCCCCACAGGCTTGGGGGCCAGATAGCGGTATTCCTCCGGGATCAGCTCCATAACGGTTTTGTCTCTGGGATCGTCGGTGGAAGTCACATAACCTGCCGGTTTGTGGAGCATCAGCACAACGGGTCTCTGCCGACCCACCGATACGCCGTCCACCTTTACATCAGCAAGTTTCTCATCTACCTTCATTTCCGGGACTTTTGCAACTGTGCCGTCCACCGTCACACGGCCTGCCTTGATCATATTTTTTAGTTCCTTCCGGGATGCCACACCGGCTTCGGAAAGAAGCTTATCCAATCGCTGCATATTTGTCCATCCTTTCACATAGGCTGTACCACCCAAAAACAGGGAGGAATGACCCATGATGATCGTATCTGCCAAGGTATCCAAGAAAAAACTTCTCACTGGTCTGATCGTAGCAGTAGGCGTCATTTTCCTGCTGATTTTCTTATGCGGAAAAGCTGACGCCGACATCTCCGATTCGCCGGAAAGCACCGAACCCACCAAGGAAGCCTCCACCAACCAGCAGCGGTTAGACTTCCTGCGATCCTTCGGTTGGGACGTCTCGGAAACGCCCCACGAAACACAGGAGGTCCGGATTCCCGAAACCTTCAATGAAGTCTTCACCCGCTATAACCAGTTGCAGCAGTCACAAGGCTACAATCTGGAACCCTTTGCCGGCAAAGCCGCAAAACGGTATGTTTACCGCATCCTCAACCATCCTATGGGTGCCGATTACTTTGCCACCTTGCTCATCCACAAAGGCGAAGTCATCGGCGGCGATGTCACC
>JAZNLL010000099.1:0-7401 GCA_045579045.1 Candidatus Avilachnospira sp. | reverse complement strand
GGGGAGCGGGCTTTTTGGGTTCCGGTTTGCGAACTTTATCACCGGGGGCGGGTTTGATCAAACATCGCTTGTCGTAGCCGATGAGGTCGGTCCGTCCGGCTTTCACCAGAGCCTCATGTACCAAAGCGTAGTTTTTGGGGTTGCGGTACTGAATCAGCGCCCGCTGCATGGCCTTTTCGTGGGGGTTGGTGGGAACATAGACCTTTTCCATGGTGCGAGGGTCCAGATCTGTGTAGTACATCACCGTGGAAATGGTGGAAGGGGTGGGATAGAAGTCCTGCACCTGCTCCGGCATATAGCCCAGGTCACGGAGGTACTCTGCCAAGGCAACGGCTTCTTTCAATGTAGAGCCGGGGTGGGAACTCATGAGATAGGGCACCACAAATTGCTTCAGACCCAACTGGTCATTGAGCCGCTTGTATTTTGCCAAAAACTGCTCGTAGACGGCGTCTCTGGGCTTGCCCATGAGGTCCAGAACCGTGTCGGAGATGTGCTCCGGGGCCACCTTCAGCTGACCGGACACATGATGCTTGACCATTTCCTTGAAGAAGGTGTCATTTTTATCCGCCAGCAGATAGTCAAAGCGGATGCCGCTGCGGATAAAGACCTTTTTCACATTGGGCAGCTGCCGCAGCTGTCGGAGCAGGCTCAGATAATCGCTGTGGTCGGCGATCATATTCTTGCAGGGGGTGGGGAACAGGCATTGACGATGCTGACAAGCGCCCTTGGTCAGCTGCTTTTTGCAGGCAGGCTGACGGAAGTTGGCAGTAGGACCGCCCACATCGTGAATGTAGCCCTTGAAGTCGGGCTCCCAGACCATTTTCTGGGCTTCAGACAAAATCGAGGGATGGCTTCTGGTCTGGATGATTCGACCCTGATGGAAGGTCAGGGCGCAGAAAGAACAGGCACCGAAACAGCCACGGTTGGAAATGAGGCTGAACTTGACCTCGGCAATGGAGGGAATACCGCCGGCTTTTTCATAGCTGGGGTGGTAATTGCGGGTATAGGGCAGGGCATAGACCCGATCCATCTCCTGCTGAGACAGGGGCTTCTGAGGAGGGTTCTGCACCACAAAGCAGTCGGAATAGGGTTCCACCAGCCGTTTGGCGGTGAAGGGATCTGTATTCTGATACTGGAGATAAAAGCTCTCGGCGTACTTTTTCTTATCCTTGCACAGGGAATCATAGGAGGGCAGGACGATCTTGGGAATGGCATCATCCACGGCTTTGGTGGCGAAAACGGTACCGTCGATCCATGTGATGTCCTTCACATCCATGCCGGAGTTGAGAGCATCTGCCGCCTCCACGATGCTCCGTTCGCCCATGCCGTAGAGGAGCAGGTCGGCTTGCGAATCCAGCAGCACAGACCGCTTCAGCTTGTCAGACCAGTAGTCATAGTGACCCAAACGGCGGAGACTGGCTTCGATGCCGCCGATGAGGATGGGCTTCTTGGGGAAGGTGCGGCGGATGAGATTGCAGTAGACTGTCACGGCGTAATCGGGTCTCTTGCCCATGATGCCGCCGGGGGTGAAGGCATCGGTCTTTCTCCGCTTTTTGGAGACGGAGTAATGGTTCACCATGGAATCCATGTTGCCGCCCATGACAAGGAAGCCCAGACGGGGCTCACCCAACTTCAAAATGGAGTTGGGGTCTTTCCAGTCGGGCTGAGAAATGATGCCCACCTTGTAGCCAGCCGATTCCAGCACACGGCTGATGATGGCATGACCAAAGGAAGGATGATCCACATAGGCATCACCGATGATATAGACGAAGTCGCACTGTTCCCAGCCGCGAGCTTTCATATCTTTTTTGGAAATGGGTAAAAAGTCGGTCATATGCGACCTCCTGTGTTATTTTGTTCCCGTTGAACCAAAGCCGCCGGTGCCGCGGACGGTTTCGGACAGTTCTTCCGCTTCCAGAAAACGGGCGGTGAGATAGGGCGTCAGCACCAGCTGGGCGATCCGCTCACCGGCTTCGACGGTCTGGGGTTCTGTGCCATGGTTATGGAGGCTGACCATGATCTCGCCACGGTAGTCCGGGTCCACCACGCCTACCTTATTGGCAGGGGCCAGACCGCGCTTGGTGGCCAGACCGCTTCTGGCGTAGATCAGACCTGCCCAGCCAAGGGGAATTTCCATGGCAAGGCCGGTGGGGATCAACTTGGTTTCCTGGGGTGCGATGGTCACCGCCTCCTCCAGACAGGCATAGAGGTCTGCACCGGCGGCAAACTCAGAGCCGTAGGTGGGTAGAATGGCGTTATTTTTCAGCTTTTTTACGGAAATTTCAGTCATATTCAGTCCTCCCACAGGACGACTTCGCCCTGCTTTAAGGTTTTCGGCACATCGATGAGCCGCTGGTTTTCAGAGCCGCGGAAACGGAGCTTCAGGTTCTTTTTGGCGGCAACAAAAGGTCCGTCCACAAGCACTTGGAGGTGCTTTAGCAGTTCTTCCGTGACACCTTCCACTTGGGGAATGTGCTCCCACACAGAGCCGGTGAAGCACCAGATGGTCTTGTTGGGATACTTGGCTTTGATCTGGCGGGAAAGCTCCAACAGACCCGGCTGATTTCTGGGGTCTAAGGGCTCACCGCCTAAGTAAGTGATGCCCTTGATATAGTCAGGCTTCAGATACTCCAAAATGCGGTCAATGACGGCTTGGTCGAATACCTCGCCGTAGTTAAAATCCCATGCCTCCCGGTTGAAGCATTCAGGGCATTGGTGGGTACAGCCGGAGACAAACAGGCTCACCCGGACACCGGGACCGTTGGCGATATCGTGGGTTTTGATATTGGCATAATTCATAAGCATAACCTCAAAGAACAGTATAACAAACAATGAGAGATTTCTCAATAAAAAAGGCTGCCTTTCGGCAGCCTTTTTGGGATTACAGATGCAAAACTCTGTCCTTGATCTCCTGGGTACGACCCTGGTTCCAGAACTGGGTGCCGATATAGCCGCAGGTGCGGCGGGCCACATTCATTTTGTTCTGATCCTGATTGCCGCACTGAGGGCAGGTCCAGACCAGCTTGCCGTCCTCATCTTCCCGAATCTCGATCTCGCCGTCAAAGCCGCAGACCTGACAGAAATCGGACTTGGTGTTCAGCTCAGCATACATGATGTTATCATAGATAAACTGCATGACTTCCAGAACGGCGTCCAGATTGTTCTGCATGTTGGGTACTTCCACATAGCTGATGGCGCCGCCGGTGGACAGGTGCTGGAACTTGGCTTCAAAGGCCAGCTTATCAAAGGCGTTGATGTCCTCGGAGACATGAACATGGTAGGAGTTGGTGATATAGCTCTTGTCCGTCACGCCGGGGACGATGCCGAAGCGCTTTTGCAGGCACTTGGCGAACTTGTAGGTAGTGGACTCCAGCGGTGTACCGTAGATGCCGAAGCCGATAGTGGTCTCTTTCTTCCACTGATTGCAGGCATCGTTCATGTGCTGCATGACTTCCAGAGCGAAGTCGGTGGCATCGGGGCCCGTGTGGCTCTTGCCGGCCATGTACTTGACGCACTCATACAGACCTGCATAACCCAGAGAGATAGTGGAATAGCCGCCGTAAAGGAGCTTGTCGATGGGCTCACCCTTTTCCAGTCTGGCGCAGGCGCCATGCTGCCACAGGATGGGTGCGGCATCGGACAAAGTGCCCTTCAGCCGTTCGTGGCGGCACATCAGAGCCCGGTAGCAAAGCTCCAGTCTTTCATCAAAGATCTGCCAGAACTTAGTCAGATCCCGACCGGAGGACAGGGCTACATCCACCAGATTGATGGTGACCACGCCCTGATTGAAGCGGCCGTAGAACTGATATTCGCCCTTTTCGTTTTTCCAGGGAGACAGGTTGGAACGGCAGCCCATGACAGGGAAGCAGTTGCCTTCCTTATACTGCTTCATCTTCTTTTCGGAAATGTAGTCGGGGACCATGCGCTTGGCGGTGCACTTGGCAGCCAGCTTGGTCAGATAGAAATAGGGAGAATTTTCATGGACATTGTCCTCTTCCAGCACATAGATGAGCTTGGGGAAGGCGGGGGTGACCCAGACTCCCTTTTCATTCTTGACACCTTCGATGCGCTGCAGGAGCACTTCTTCGATGATGAGTGCCAGATCCTTCTTTTCCTGCTCGTTCTTGGCTTCGCCCAGATACATGAACACGGTAACGAAAGGAGCCTGTCCGTTGGTGGTCAGGAGCGTGACCACCTGATACTGGATGGTCTGGACACCGCCTTTGATCTCCTCTCGGAGCCGCTTTTCCGTCATGCGGTCGATGACTTCTTCGGAGACTTCCACACCGGCATCAGCCATTTCGGCAATGACATTCTTGCGGGTCTTCTCCCGGCTGACCTGCACGAAGGGGGCAAGGTGCGTCAGAGAGATGGACTGACCGCCATACTGGTTGGAGGCCACCTGTGCCACGATCTGAGTGGCAATGTTGCAGGCGGTGGCAAAGCTGTGGGGCTTTTCAATGAGGGTGCCGGTGATGACCGTGCCGTTCTGGAGCATATCTTCCAGATTGACCAGATCGCAGTTGTGCATGTGCTGGGCGAAATAGTCCGTGTCGTGGAAGTGGATAATGCCCTCCCGGTGGGCCTCTACGATATCCTGAGGCAGGAGAATACGGTCGGTGATGTCACGGCTGACCTCGCCTGCCATGTAGTCTCGCTGGGTGGAGTTGACGATGGGGTTTTTGTTAGAGTTCTCCTGCTTGGCCTCCTCGTTGTTGCACTCGATGAGGCTGAGAATCTTATCGTCGGTGGTGTTGCTGCGGCGGACAAGGCTGCGGGTATAGCGATAAGTGATATACCGCTTGGCGACCTCAAAAGCACCGTGTGCCATGATCTGGCTTTCTACCAGATCCTGAATTTCCTCCACGCTGGGACTGCGATTCATTTCCTCGCAGGCCAGTTCGACCCGCTGGGCAATGCGCTTGATCTGGGTGGGGGTCATGCGCTCAGCTTCGCTGACCACATCGTTGGCCTTACTGATGGCATTTTCAATCTTGGTGATATCAAAAACGACCTCAGAGCCGTTTCTTTTGCTGATCTTCATAGGGCGCTCCTTTCCAAAAACACTTTATTTGGGTGCGTTGTCATTAATTGGGTACAATATCTTGTGATGATATTATGCATGATGGGTTGACAGATGTCAATAGGAAAATAATAAAAATTCCTATAATTATTATAAGAAAAATTGCGTCCCATATTTGGGACGCAATTGCTTAATTTCGGAAGAAAACTTTTTCTACCCGTTTGTACAAAAGCAGGGTCAGAACAGAGACCACAATACCTTTGAGAATATTGAAGGGTACAACGGCAAAAAGCACCAGAGTGGAGACACTGTTGATCGCTTTGTTGACATTGGAACCCATGGCAACGATGGCGTCCAAAGGCAGACCGAAGAGCTGGGAGAACTTGGGCAGCAGGTAGATGGCATTGAAGAAGCTGCCAAAGACGGTCATGACAGCTGTGCCGATGACCAAGCCCCAGACGGCACTTTTTTTACTCTTTTTGAAATGGTAGCAGATGGAGGCTGGAAGTACCAGAGCGCAGCCCACAAAGAAATTGGCAAAGTCGCCCACATAAGCGGTAGAGGTACCTTTGATGAGGATCTTGATGAGGATCTTCAGCAGCTCACAGACCACACCGGACACAGGTCCCAAATAGAAGGTACAGATGAGGACCGGTACTTCGCTGAGATCCAGCTGGTAGAAGGAGGGAGCGAAGAACAAAGGAATCTCCAGATACATTAAAATAGCGGCGATGGCACCGAACATGGCCGTATAGGAGACGGTTCTGGCGGTGCCCAGACGGCTGGGCATTTTCATCAGCTTTTCCGCCAGCTTGGCAACCAGTGCCAGAGCGGCAAAAATGGCAAGACAGGTGAGAATAAAGGCTAAATTCTCTTGAACACTCTGGAAAAATTCATTCATAAAATATTCCTCCCGAAAAAAGATACACTTGAAAAGCAAATGCCTTCCAAGTGCGGACTTTTCCCAAGAGGAAACCCGTCTTCTTCCATCCAGACTGTACTGTCGGTACCGGAATCACACCGGTTCAGCTTGCGCTCGCGGACTTTACCGCCGGTCGGGAATTGCACCCTGCCCTGAAGACACCCTTTTCATATTGTACTATCTTTATACTATATGCCGGAAACTTTTGCAACTGCTTTTTTTTGACAGGGATCTGTGGTATACTGATGACAGCTGCACAGGAGAAAGAGGTGGTTTTTATGGTCTGTGCATTTACGGGTCATCGGCCTCAGAAACTGCCTTGGGGCAGAGATGAATCGGATCCCCGTTGTCTGGCGGTGAAGGAGATGATCCGCCGCCGACTGGAAGAAGCCTACGAACTGGGCTGCCGGGAATTCCTGTGCGGCATGGCACAGGGCTGCGATACCTATTTTGCCGAAGCGGTTCTGCAGCTGCGGCAGCAGAAACCGGATGTGCGGCTCACGGCCATGATCCCGTGGCCGGGACAGGCAGACGGCTGGCCCGGTGCAGACCGGCAGCGGTATCAGCGGCTTTGTAACCTGTGCGACAGCCGGGAAGTGCTGGAGCCTCACTATACCACCGGCTGCGCTCTGCGCCGCAACAGCCGGATGGTCAGCCGCGCTCAAGTATTGATCTCCGTTTATGACGGAAATCCCAGCGGCACCGGCAATACCGTCCGTCAGGCGGAAAAGCTGGGGTTACATATTTTAGCTGTTTGGCTTTGATTCCGGCATGGCGAAGCCGTGCATGGAACCGCCCTGTCCGGTACCGGTAATGTCGCCGCCGATGACTTCATCCTTGTGGATGAGCAGGGTGGCAAAATAATCGGCGCCGTTGGGATGGTTGAGAATACGGTAGACATACCGCTTTGCGGATTTGCCTGCGAAGGGCTCCAGATCATAGCCCTGAGACTGCTGCAGGCGGTTGTAGCGGCTGAAGACCTCATTGAAGGTTTCGGGGATTCGGACTTCCTGGGTTTCATGGGGTGTCTCGGAGACTTCCCAACCGAAGGACTGCAGGAATGCCAGCCGCTGTTGGTTGGTGGAGACTTCTGCGGTGACTTGGTTGTCTTCAGACGGCTCAGTGACTCCGGCATCGGCTCTGCCGCACAAAAAGACAAGCAGCAAAATGATGCCCACCGCCACAATGAGACCGGTGAGGAGTTTTCGTTTGGATACCTTGGCAGATACGATCAGCATACGCTTCCCTCCGTTATTTTTGGGTGGTACAGCCTATGAGAAAGGGTGGACAAATATGCAGCGACTTGACAAGCTGCTCTCTGAGGCCGGTGTGGCCTCCCGCAAGGATCTGAAAACCATCATCCGGGCAGGCCGGATTACCGTAGACGGCCGGGTGGTTCGTTCCCCGGAAGAAAAAGTGGATGAGACGAAAGCTGTGGTATGCGTGGATGGCGCAG
>JAZNLL010000098.1:0-50679 GCA_045579045.1 Candidatus Avilachnospira sp. | reverse complement strand
GGACGTCGACTGCTTCTTCGAAGTTAACTTCGGAAGCGTCGGAGTAGTCCTCGAGGGTCTTGGCGCTGGCCATGGCGACGAAGCTGAACAGAGTAGCAACGACCAGGATCAGTGCCAGAACTTTGCGAAAGTTCTTCATTTTGTGTTCCTCCTTGCAATATGTATCCAGAATCTGGGAGTATACTGCTGTTACTTTACTCTATTTTCACTTCGATTGCAAGTACTATATAATAACTGTAATATAACTGTAATAAAAAGACCGCTCTTACGAGCGGTCTTTTTTGGGAACGAGAATATGCAATGCTATATGGCGGTTTTCGATCTCCACCGCGCTGTGGGTGCCGCCGAATTCTCCGTCCAGCGTCCATTTGACTCCGTGGGGAAATTGGAATTTCACATGGCTTGTCTGGAAGGTGTGGAAAAATCGGGGGTCGAACTCCCGCTTGGTGATGAGTGTACCCAGTCCGTTGAGATCCTGCAGGGAGGTGATATTCTTGACCAGAATGACTTCGGAAAGACCGTCATCCAGTCTGGCCTTCTCCTCCAGGGTCTTGGCCCGGAAGCCGCCCACGCTGACGGTGGAGCAGACCAGTCCCAGCAGGACATCTTCCTCGATGACCCGATCATCCAGCTCCACTCTGACGGGAATGGGCTTGATGCCGCCAAGGGTCTGGGCACCTTTCAGCAGGTAGGCCAGACGACCCAGCGCACGTTTATCGGCCTGCGGCGTCTCATAGGGCACATCGGTGAAGGCACCGAAGCCTGCCACATAGGTGAACCACCTGTTTCCGCCAAAGAATCCCACATCAATGGCTGTGGGCACACCCTCCACGATGTCTCTTGCCGCCTGCACGGGATCGCGGCTGAGACCGAGGGAGTGGGCAACATCGTTGACGGTGCCGCCGGGAATATAGCCCAGCATGGGGGCATCCTTCATTTCCATGAGGCCGGAAACGGCTTCATTGAGGGTACCGTCGCCGCCGGCACAGACCGCCAGATCGAATTCCGATCCGTGGGTTCTGAGCCAGGTGGTCAGTTCGCCGGGTCCCTGGGTGGTGTGAACAGTCACATCATAGCCCCCGGCTGTGAACACATCGATCATTTCCAGCAGGTGGGCACGCAGTTCCTGCTGCCCTGCCTTGGGATTGACTAAGAATAATAGTTTCCGCATGGTTTTCCCTCCGGAAAATGCCGCAGAGTTCTGCTATTTAGTGGTTGTGACCGTCATCCTCGGTGTGGACGTGCTCTTCGGCAGTGGGGTCTTCCAAGATGCCGGTCTCATAGTCATATTCGCCGATACCCAGAGCATCTGAGGTATCTTCACCTTCAGCGGAAGGAACGGTGGGAGCGGTCTTATCCATGATGATGGCATTGGTCAGATCGTACTCCAGAGGATAGACAGCCTCGATGGCTTCCAGCTGCTTAGTGACATCCTCGGCGGTGATCATATCCTTGACGGACTTTCTCCAGTAGATATAGTCGCCTTCGCCGGAGAAGAACATGATGTGATAGCCATAGGAGGTCTTGACAATCGCGGTATCGCCGACCTTACGGCCATCGGCGAAGCACCAGTCGTTGAACTCGGTGACCATCTGGCCGGGATAGACATCTTCATACAGACCGCCGTTCTCGGCAGAGCCGGGATCTTCGGTATGCTGCTTGGCCAGAGTAGCGAAGTATTCTTCATCGGCTTCGCCGTCCTGCCACATCTGATAGATGTTGTTGGCCTTGGCTTCTGCCTCTGCCCATGCTTCATCGGAGATGGAGGTGGTGCCGTCCTCGGCGGTGGTCTCCTCGGGAGCGATCAGAATGTGGCGGACATTGACCACGTTCTTATCGACCTTGGGATAGGATTCAGCCAGCTCGGCTTCCTTTTCGGTATAGTAGGCATCGATCTGCTCATCGGTGACTTCCACCTGTGCCTGCAGATGCTCGGCATAGGACTGGAAGATGGCCTGCAGCTCCACGATCTCCAGATAGGATTCCAGCGTAGCGCCGGGGCCCATGTAGTCCTGAACAAACTTATCCAGATCGGTGTAACCAACCTGTGCGGCGGAATCTTCCAGAGCCTTCTTGCCCTCTTCCACCAGAGCCATGGCTTCGGTGGTATCAAAGCCCTGCTTTTCGGCTTCGGTGACCACGGCGGCCATGCGATGGAACATCTTGACACCGGCATCCATGAAGGAATACTGCCAGGTGTTGGTGCCGTCGCCGCCGACCTGCTCATCCAGACCCTTGTTGCTGTCAATCAGCATCATCATGTAGATGCCGTAGGCCTGATAGGTCTGGTTATACTGCTCCTGATAGCAGACGGCCAGACCGCGGTTGGTCAGAGAATAATCGGCGCAGGTGGCGATAATTTCATCCATATAGGCATCCACTTCTTCCTGAGAAACGGAAACCAGTTCGCCTGCTTCGTTCATATACTCATAAGCGGTGCCGCCATCCTTGGTGAAATAGTGGATGGAGAAGGATTCCATGCCATGGGCATTGGTATGGTGACCCTTCACCAGCTCGGCAGGTTCGGCAGTCTCTGCAGACTCGGTCTCTGCTTCATGGGAATGGTCGTGAACTTCTTCTGCGGGTTCTTCCACAGCTGCTTCCTGCTTGCCGCAGCCGACGAACAGGGTTGCCAGCATCAGAATTGCCAGCAGCAGAGCAAGGATTCTCTTGTTGTTTTTCATTTTTGGAACACTCTCTTTCGTTTTAGTGGTCTTGACCAGTCTATCACATCAAATTTGCTTTTGCAACGAAACATTTTGTGAACAACTCAGCTTTTTGCCAAACCGTAGCGTTTCACCAGTTCCTGTGTCATTTTCAAAGGGTCTTCGTCCTTTTTCAGACGCAGGGACAAAAGGGGCTTTTCCGAGTTGGCGGCAAAGAAGATCCGATTCTGATAGGCAGGCTCGGCGCAGACAGCGCTGACGGCAGGAAAATCGAAGGTCTCCATGGTCATATGGATGGTATCGCCCTTCTGTTCCAGCTTGCTGATGCCAAAACCGGCAGCTTTGGCACGGAGCAGTGCCACATCCACCAGATTGAGAACGCCCTTGGGCGGTTCACCGAAGCGATCCACCATTTCATCCAGCAGCTCTTCCGCTTCCTCCTCGGTTCGGATGGCTGCCATGCGGCGGTAGAGGTCCATCCGCTGCTCTCCGGAGGCCACGAAGGTCTTGGGGATACTGGCGGTGATGGAAAGGTCGGCGATACATTCCGGTTCCTTTGCCCGTTCCTCGCCCCGTTCCTCTAAAACCGCATCCTCCAGGAGCTTCAGATACATATCATAGCCCACGGACATCATGTGTCCCGACTGTTCAGCACCCAACAGATCACCGGCACCTCTGATTTCCAAGTCACGCATGGCGATCTTGAAGCCGGAGCCGAACTCGGCAAATTCCCGGATGGCCTGCAATCGCTTCTCCGCCACCTCCGTCAGAACCTTGCCCTTGCGGAAGGTCAGATAGGCAAAGGCGTGGCGGCTGCTTCTGCCCACTCGGCCACGGATCTGGTGCAGCTGAGCAAGACCCAGTTTATCCGCATCCTCTATTATTAATGTATTGACATTGGAAATGTCGATACCCGTTTCGATAATCGTGGTGCAGACCAGCACCTGAATCTCTCCGTCTGCCATCCGCTGCATCACATCGGAAAGCTGCTCCTGGTCCATTTTGCCGTGGGCGGTGGCGATTTCCACATCCCCAAGGCGGTTTTTCAGTCGGGCAGCCATCTGCTCGATGGACTCTGTGCGGTTGTGGAGGTAGTAGACCTGACCGCCTCTGTCCAGTTCCCGACGGATGGCATCATCCAGAATGCGGTCATCATGTTCCAGAACAAAGGTCTGGACAGGATAGCGGTCGGAGGGCGGTTCCTCGATGGTGGACATATCCCGCAGACCCGACAGAGCCATGTTGAGGGTTCTGGGAATGGGGGTGGCAGACAGGGTCAGCACATCCACGCCCTTGGACATTTCCTTCAGCCGCTCCTTGTGGCTGACGCCGAACCGCTGCTCCTCATCCACGATCAAAAGACCCAGATCCTTGAACTCCACACCCTTCTGCAGCAGCTTGTGGGTGCCGATGATCAGATCCACCTTGCCGATGGAGAGATTATATAGTGTCTTTTTCTGCTGGGCGGCAGTACGGAATCGGCTGAGGACATCGATATTCACAGGATAAGTGCCAAAACGCTTCATGGCAGTCACATAGTGCTGCTGGGCCAGAACAGTGGTGGGCACCAAAATGGCCACCTGCTTGCCGTCCAGCATGGCTTTCATGGCGGCTCGGAGGGCCACCTCCGTCTTGCCGAAGCCCACATCGCCGCAGAGCAATCGGTCCATGGGCACAGGCGCTTCCATGTCATGCTTGATCTCAGCGATACATCTTAACTGGTCGTCGGTCTCGGCATATTCAAAGCTGTCCTCAAATTCCGCCTGCCAGGGAGTATCGGCGGAAAAGGGGTAGCCCGGCAGCCGTTTTCTCGCAGCATACAATTGAATCAGCCCGGCTGCCAGATCCTTGGCGGCAGCCTTGGCTCTGGCCTTGGCCTTCTGCCACATATCGCCGGAGAGTTTATTGAGGCGGATGGGAGAATCCTCACCGCCGCCGATATATTTGCTGACCAGATCCAACTGAGTGGCAGGGACATAGAGCACATCGGTGCCTTGATAGGCGATCTTTACATAGTCCTTGACCACGCCGCCCACCTTCATCTGCTCCATGTTCACATAGCGGCCGATGCCGTGGTATTCGTGAACCACCAGATCACCGGGGCTGAGGTCGGCAAAGGAATTGAGCTTCTGGCGGTTGGTGGCCTTGGACTTCTTGGCAGCTCTGGGCTTCCGCAGCGGCTTTGCCGTCAGCTGACCTTCTGTCAGCACCGCCAGTCCCAAAGTGGGATATTCCAGACCGGCAGGCAGACTGCCGTCTGTCAGACAGATCTCGCCGGGTTTCGGCAGCGCTTCTGCCGGGAATGCCAGATAGCAGGAAAGACCCTGCTCCTGCAAAATGCCCTGCAAAATTTCCGCTCTTCGGCGGTTGCCGCAGAGAACCAGAGAGCGGAAGCCCACCTTCTGATAATGGGTCAGATCGGAGGCCGCCGTTTCCATGCTGCCGCCGTAGGAAGGCAGCTGTTTGCAGGTAATATTATAAATGTGTTTGGGAGGCAGGGCGTCGGGGTAGCTTGCCGCAAGGAAGCTATCCACGAACACGCAGGGTCTGCCTGCAAAGTTTTCACAAACTTCATCAAAATCCCCGATCAGATCGCACAGGTCGCCGCAGAGACTGCCGGATTGAAGGAAGCTGTCCAGCTCCAGACCGAAGCTCTCCTGCCGTGCCTTGGCGGCACGCTGCAAAGCGCCGTGATCGGCGAACAAAATGAGCGCATCTTTGGAAATATAATCGCAGGCGCAGGCAAATTCGGGATAGATCAGCGCCATATACCGGTCAGCCGCCGGGAAGGCAAGGCCGTTTTCCAGCTTTTCCAGATCGGCATGGAGGGTTTTCAGCAGTGCCTCATTGGGGGTCTTTCGCCGGTTCTGACGGGCGATCAGTGCCCGGAGATCCTCGCAAAGCCCGTCGATACCGCCCGGATGAAGGCGGGGTGCCGTCTCCGCCACAGGCAGAAGGACGGTCTCCTCAATATTTTCCGTCCGGCGCTGGGTGATGGAATCAAAATAACCCATGCAATCCAGCTCATCGCCCCAGAATTCGGCACGGATGGGCTGGTCGTTGGCAGGAGAATATACATCTAATATACCGCCTCGGATGGAGAACTGTCCGATGCCCTCCACCAGAGAGGTTCTGGCATAGCCGGCATCTGTGAGCCGGCGGGACAGGTCGTCCATATCATAGACTGCGCCGCAGCGGAGAGTCACCGCCGAGGAAAACAGCACATCTCTGGGCATGGTGCGGAGAGTCAGTGCCTCCAAAGAGGCCACCAGCAGCTTGGTCTTGCCGGTGGCAAGGTCATAGAGCTGCCGCACACGCTTCTGCTCCCAGCCACGGGAGACCACGGCGGCATCGTAGAAGGTGAACTCTCTGGATGGCAGGACTGCCGGGGCTTCCCCCAGAAATGCCGCCAGTTCCTCTGCCGTCCGCTGGGCTGCCAGATCGTCCTGACACAGCACCAACGCCGGTCTGCCGCTGTGGCGGTACAGGGCTGCCATCACATGACTGCGAGACAGCTGTCCCACACCGGAAAGGGCCACATTCTGCCCCTTCTCTACAGCCTCGCAGAGGGACTGATATTCAGTTAAATCTTGTAGAGAAGATAGCAACAGGTTCATAGCGCTCTCCATTCTGCATTCTGCATTTTTTCCACATAGCAACGCGGACGAAGCAGTTTGCTCCGTCCGTTACATTGCTTCAATTACTTGCCGTTGAAGGCAGATGCGGCTTTTTCCGTGCCCTGCTCGATGACCATGAGGGCAGCCTCCGCTGCATTTTCCAGAGCGGGCTGGAGGTTTTTCTCCTCCAAAGCGGAAAACTTGCTCAGCACCCAGTCCGCCAGATCGTAATCCGGGTGGGGCTTGGCACCCACGCCCACCTTGACCCGGGGGAACTGATCCGTCCCAAGGCTCTGAATGATGGACTTGATGCCATTGTGACCGCCGGCAGAGCCGTCCTTGCGGACTCTGATCCTGCCCACCGGCAGGGAAATATCATCGAAAATGACCAAAATCCGCTCCGGCTTTACCTTATAATAAGAGGCCAGCGCCGAAACTGCCGCACCGGACAGGTTCATAAAGGTCTGAGGCTCTGCCAAAAGGAGCTTCTGCCCCTTGTAGTCCACAGAGCGGATCAGCGCCTTGAACTTCAGCCGGTCGATTTTGGTATGGAGCTTACCTGCTAACAATTCTATGCTGCGGAAGCCCACATTATGCCGGGTTTTTTCATACTGACTGCCGGGATTGCCCAAACCCACGATCATCCAGTCGCAGGCGGAAGAACGAAACAGCATATCAGAACATCACCGACAAGGAGGTTTCTTCGTAAGTACGCTGGATGGCCTCAGCGAACATGGGAGCCACATCCAGGAACTTGATCTGGGTGCCTTCCGCCTCTTCAGGCTTGGGAATGGTGTTCAGGAAGACCATCTCTTCAATGACGGAGTTCTTGATGCGCTCGATGGCAGGGCCGGAGAGAACGGCATGGGAAGCGCAGGCATAGACCTTGGTAGCGCCCTTGTCGTAGATGGCCTTGGCAGCGTTGCACAGAGAACCGGCAGTATCCACCATATCGTCATAGAGGATACATTCCTTGCCTGCCACTTCGCCGATGACATTCATGACTTCGCAGCAGTTGGCCTTTTCACGGCGCTTATCCACGATGGCCAGACCCATGCCCACCTTGTTTGCAAAGGCACGGCTGCGGGCAACGGAGCCAACGTCGGGGGAGACGACGACCATCTCTTCCCGGTTGACCGGGAATTTTTCCATGAAGTACTTGGAGAAGACGATATCGCCGTGCATATTATCCACAGGGATGTCAAAGAAGCCCTGAATCTGAGCGGCATGGAGGTCCATGGTCAGCACACGGTCTGCACCGGCGGCTTCGATCATGTTGGCAACCAGCTTGGCGGAGATGGGGTCACGACCCTTGGCCTTGCGGTCCTGACGGGCATAGCCGAAGTAGGGCATAACGGCAGTGATACGGCCTGCAGAAGCACGCTTGCAGGCATCCACCATGACCAGCAGTTCCATGAGGTTATTATTGACAGGCTTGCAGGTGGACTGAATGATGAACACATCGGAGCCGCGGACAGTCTCGTTGATGGAAACGGAGACCTCGCCGTCAGCGAAGGTGGTGACAGTGCTGCTGCTCATGGGCAGACCCAGATGCTTGCAGATACCCTCAGCCAGAGGGCGGTTGGAGTTGGCACAGAGAACCTTGACATCTTTTCCGTGGGAGATCATGGCAGTTCGTCCTTTCTATCGACCATAACTATTCTTACACCCGTAGGCGTATATTTTCATACATGGTAAGTATAACAAAAAATCCCTTTTTTGTATAGGACAATTTCCAGAAAAAACAGAGATTTCCTACCATTTTTCGGAAAAGATTTTGCGCACTTTGCCTCAATGATAGAAAAACGGATTGCCGAGCACCGAAGTACGTGGCAATCCGCATCTTTTCATTTTGCATTTAAATATTCAATTGCTTCCAGATAGCCTTCCAGTCCATGTCCTGCGATGGTTTTCACGCAGGCGGCACGGATATAGCTCACCTGACGGAAGTCCTCCCGTTTGCTCACATCGGAAATATGGACCTCCACCATGGGCAGGCCCACAGCCTTGGCGGCATCCAGAATGGCAACGGAGGTATGGGTATAGGCGGCAGGGTTGATGACGATGGCATCAAAGCTTCCTCTTGCCTCCTGAATCCAGTCCACCAGCACCCCTTCATGGTTGGTCTGACGGACCTCGGCAGTAACGCCCAGCAAGGCGGCCTTTTCCTCGATTATGGCGACCAGATCGGCATAGGTCCTGCCGCCGTAAATTTCCGGTTCCCGGACACCCAACAGGTTCAGATTGGGTCCGTTCAGGACAAGAATTTTCATTTCTGACCCTCCTTCAGAATCATTCCGCAGGTGTCATGGAGACTGCCGTTGTTGTCCACAATGCAGTCGGAGAAGGCTTCATACAGGGGCTTTCTTTTTGTAAACAAGGCCCCTACGCCCTCTTTTTGAGACAGGGGTCTGCCGTCCGTAGGCAGCTGCTCCAAATCCCGGCAGAGCCAGAAGATTTTGCCGTTCTGGTGGGGCAGGGGGTAGTTTTCTTCTCTGGTCACCACACCGCCGCCGGTGGCGATGACCAGTCCCGACTGCTTGCCCAGTTCTGCCAGCACTGCAGTTTCTTCTTGTCGGAAGGCTTCTTCTCCGTTTTTGGCGAAAAAGGCGGGGATCTCGCCGATTTTCTTCACCAATTCTTCATCGCTGTCCACAAATTTCCTGCCGGTCTCCGCCGCCAGAAATTTACCTACAGTGGATTTTCCGCTGCCGGGCATACCCACAAGGACGATATTTTCCATGGAAAAGCCCACGGTTTTCCAGACAGCATCCATTTTTTCTGTGGGAATTTCTTTCCCCGTCCAAAGCTCCGAGGCCCGCACCGCCTGTGCCACCAGCATATAAAGACCGCTCTCACAGGGAATAGCTTTTGCCTCGGCATCCAAAATCAGCTTGGTTCTGGCTGGGTTATAAATGAGATCCAGCACCGCCTTCAGATTGGGCAGGTCGTCCAGGTCCACAGGGCTTTCCCCGTTGTTTGGATACATGCCCACAGGGGTGGTGTTTACGAGGATCTCTGCATCTTTGTGCAGGTGGAGATTTTCATAGTTGTTTTTGCCGGTTCTGGAGACGACCACCACATTGGCACCTGCCAGACGGAGCACAGCCTGCACAGTCACAGACGCACCGCCGCTGCCCAGAACCAGCGCTTTTTTGCCCTTGCAGTCCACACGGACACGGCTCAGCATCTGGTCAAAGCCCCAGGCATCGGTATTTTCGCCGAAAATCCTGCCGTTGCCAAGGCGCACCAGGGTGTTGACGCTGCCCAGTTCCTTTGCCAGAGGCGAACACTCGTCACACAGGGCAAAGGCATCTTTTTTATAGGGGATGGTCACATTGAGCCCGTCCCAGGAGCCGTTTTTGATAAAATCCGCCACCTGCTCCGGCTCTTTTTCAAAAAGGGAGTATTCGTAATCTCCCAAAAGGCTGTGGATGGCAGGAGAATAGCTGTGGGACAGCTTTCTTCCCAGCAGACCGCAGTTCATGGTAACACCTCCGGTGTTTTAAATGCAAAATGCAGAATTCAGAATGCAGAATGATTGTATCCGGCTTTGCCGGATGAATTGAAATCATCGGCGAAGCCGATACCTCAATTTTGCATTTTACATTTTGCATTCTGCATCGGAAATCATCCTCAGATGATTTCCGAATAAGAACCCAGATAGGCAAAATCTTCCGTACCGGCGGAAAGCTCGCAGATGATCTGGACAAACTCCTGAGAATAGACGGAGGTCTCCAGATCGAAATAGAACATGAACTCGAAATCCCGGTCGGGGATGGGACGGGACTCCAGCTTGGTCACATTGATGCCCAGAGCATAGAACCTTGCCAAAATCTTATACAGCGCACCGGGCTTGTGGTTGGTGGACAGAAGAATGGTGGTGTGGTTGGCACCGGGATAGATCTCCAGATTTTTGGAAATGCAGATGAATCGGGTATAGTTGTTGCCCTGATCCTGCACATTCCGCTGGAGGCAGGAAAGCCCATACAGCTCCATGCAGGCACGGGAGCTGATGGCAGCGATATCCGTGCGGTCGGACTTTGCCACCATCTCTGCCGCCATGGCGGTATTTTCCACGGCGGTGATCTTCACATCCTTGCCCAGAGACTTGAGGAAGCCTGCGCACTGGCTGATGGCCTGCTCATGGGAGACGATCTCCTTGATGTCCTCCATTTTGGTGCCCCGTTTGGTCAGCAGATTGTGGTCGATTTTCAGACGGACGGTGCGGACGATGGAAAATTCGTGGTTCACCATCAGGTCATAGACCTTTTTCACAGAGCCGGCGGTGGAATTTTCAATGGGCACCACGCCATACTGGCAAAGACCGTTTTCGATGGCGGAGAACACGCCCTCAAAGTTGTTCATATAGAGGATGAAGGGGGTCTTGAAGGCCTTTTCGCAGGCCTGCTGGGCGTAAGCGCCCTCCACACCGCAGACCGCCACGGAGGCATGCTCCGGGAACAGCCGGGGCGTATTTTCCACGGCGGCGGTGATCTTCTCGCTGAGGGCGGTGGCATTCTGCAGCTTCCGATTCTGATAGGAACGGCTCAGCTCAAACAGAGAAGAATAGAGCACGCTGGTATAATTCCGCATTTCCGGCTCCACCTTGCTGCAGACATCCGCCAGCTTTTCCCGCTCCCGGGTGGCATCCAGCACCTGCATGCCCTGCTGCTTCTTATACTCGGCAATGGCGCTGGCCACTTCCATACGCCTCTGGAACAGCTCTACCATCTGATCGTCGATCTCATCGATCTGCTTGCGATAATCTTTTAAATCCATTGTAAAAACCTCCGGTTTTTAATGCAGAATGTAAAATGCAAAATGCAAAATGATTGTGTCCGGCAACGCCGGACGAATTGAAATCGTCGCAAAGCTACGCGATGCCCCAAGAGAGCAAGCTTGCGTAGCTCGATTGGTCGGCAGAGCTATGCGTTAGCTGACACCTCAATTCTGCATTCTGCATTCTGAATTTTGCATTTACTTTGCGCACAAATAAGCATCGTAGATGGCCACGGCGGCGGCAGCCTCCATGACCGGAACGGCTCTGGGCACGATACAGGGATCGTGTCTGCCGTGGATGACCAGTTTCTGATTGACTTTCTGAGAAAGGGACACGCTGTCCTGCTCTCTGGCGATGGAGGGGGTGGGCTTCACCGCCGCCCGGAACACCAGCGGCATACCGGTGGTAATACCGCCTAAGATGCCGCCATGGTTATTTGTGACGGTTTTCACTTCGCCATCCTCAATCGTATAGGCATCGTTATTCTCGCTGCCCCGCATGGCTGCGGCGGTAAAGCCTGCGCCGAATTCAATGCCCTTGACGGCAGGAATTCCAAAGACCGCCTGCGCGATGCGGTTTTCCATACCGCCGAACATGGGTTCCCCCCAGCCGACGGGCAGCCCTGTGGCGGTACATTCGATCACGCCGCCCACGGAGTCGCAATCAGCTTTGGCTCTCAAAATCTCCTGCTCCATTTCCTCCCATGTGCCGGAAACACTGCCGATGGAGAGAATTTTGGCGGAAATCTCAATGCCCATCTGCTCTAAAATCTGTAGGCAGATGCCGCCGGCGATGCACAAAGGTGCAGTGAGTCTGCCGGAGAAATGTCCGCCGCCGGCAGGAATTTCCCCGTATTTCACGTAAGCAGGAAAATCCGCATGACCCGGTCTGGGGCAGTCGCGGACATTGTCATAGTCTTTGGAGCGGGTGTTGGTATTTTCAATGATGGCGGTGATGGGGTCGCCGGTGGTCACATTGCCATGCAAGCCCGTCTGAAACACGGGAATATCCGGTTCTTTTCTTGCCGTTGCCGTGGGGGAATTGCCGGGGGCACGGCGGCTGAGGAACACCTGCAATTTTTCCAGATCGATGGCAAAGCCTGCCGGGATGCCCTCCATGGTCACGCCGATGGCAGGGGCGTGGGACTGACCGAAAATGGTGAACCGAAACCGCTCACCGTATGAACTTGACACAAAATCACCTTCTTATCGGGATGCGGATTCCCACGGCTTGTTTCACAAGCCTCGGAATGACCATCTTTAAGGAGTGTCATTGCGAGGGCTGAAAGCCCGTGGCAATCCGTTCTCTCATTTTGCATTCTGCATTTTGCATTTTGCATTTTCAAAATCTTCCCAGAATTGGGGGTAGCTTTTCTCCACAGCCTGTGCATCCAGAACGGTCACTTCCGCCTTGCACAGGATAGATGCCACAGCCGCTGCCATGGCGATGCGGTGGTCATTGACGCTGTCCACCGTGCCGCCGGTGAGAGGCGTGCCGGTAATCAGCAGTCCGTCCTCTGTCTGCTCCACCTTGCCTCCAAGGGCGGTGAGCATTTGGGTGACGGTCTCCAGACGGTCGGACTCCTTCAGCCGGAGCCGCTGGGCATTGTAAATGCGGGTGGTACCCTCGGCGGCACTTGCCACCACTGCCACCACCGGCACCAGATCGGGAATGGCGGCGGCATCGATGTCGCAGGCGGTCAATTTTCCGGGAGAAACCGTGATCGTATCCCCCTCCCAAGTAACTTTTGCACCGAAATTTTGCAAAATATCGGCAATGTTTTTATCGCCCTGGAGGCTGTTTCTGTCCAAGCCTGTGACAGAGACTGCCTTGCCCAGAGCGCCTGCACACAGCCAGAAAGCGGCATTGCTCCAGTCGCCCTCCACGGTGACGGAGCCGGGGCTTTTGTAACCGCAGGCAGGAATATGATAGACATTTTCTTCTTTTTTGACGGAAATTCCAAACCTTTCCATAGCCGCAAGGGTCATATGGATATAAGGCTCGCTCTCCACCTTACCGGTAACGGTCAGGGTGGAAGGTCCATCCAGCAGGGGCAGGGCCAGCAAAAGACCGGAAATATACTGGCTGGACACATTGCCGGGAAGGGTGTAGGCGCCGGGGGTCAGCTTGCCCTCGCACCGCAGGATGTCCTCTTGAGGACGGGAAAGCCTTGCCCCATGGGCAATCAGCTGTTCATCCAGAGGGTGCATGGGTCTCTGGGGCAGTCTGCCCTCCATGTGAAATTCCACAGTTTTGCCCAATGCCGCCGCCACCGGCAGCAGGAGCCGCAGGGTCGTGCCGCTTTCTCCGCAGGGGAGCTTTCCGTCAGAAAACAGCCCTTGCAGACAGGCACGGGTAGCGTCCATATCCTTTGAGGTGGTGGCGCAGATGACTTCCGTCGGTTCCTCTGCCAAGGCTGCACAGATCAGCAGCCGATGGGCCATGGATTTGGAAGCGATGGCAGAGATGGTGCCAGCCAAGGAAGCAGGTTGAATTCGTTTTATCATAAATTGTACCTATTCGAATGCAAAATTCAGAATGCAAAATTCAGAATGCAGAATGCAGAATTGATGTGTCGCCTTCGGCGACTATTTTGATTCGTCCGGCTTTGCCGGACACAATCATTTTGCATTTTGCATTTATCATTCTGCATTTAATCAATCCAGTTTTGCAGTTCTTCAATGGGAATGTGCTTCAATTCACACTTGTCCTTTGCCGTGGGGACCACCAGCGTGATGGTGCCGCCCCGGCGCTTTTTATCCCCCAGGGCCGTTTTGCAGATATCCTCCGCACTTTGGGTCGTCTCTGTGGGGAGGTTAAATTTCTTCAGCAAATGGACGATTTCATCCCGGTTTTCTTCCGATAAAATTCCCTTTTTACAGGCGGCCTTGGCGACCATCGCCATGCCGACAGACACGGCCTTGCCGTGGGAAAGGCTGAAATCGCTGTTTGCTTCGATAGCATGTCCCAGGGTGTGACCCAGGTTCAAAAACTGGCGGCTGCCGTTGTCAAATTCATCTTCCTCCACCAGCTTTGCCTTGGCGCAGACACAGTCATGAATGACGGTTTCCCAATTTTCAATCCCCTTTTTCAGCCGTTCAAAAAGACCTTCCTGCCCCAAAACCGCATATTTGATGACCTCAGCAGTGCCGTCGGTCAAAATCTCGGTCGGCAGGGTTTTCAACAGATCCGTATCGCAGACCACCAGTCGGGGCTGATGGAAAGCGCCGCAGAGGTTCTTGCCTGCAGGCAGGTCAATGGCAGTCTTGCCGCCAACGGAGCTGTCCACCATGGCCAAAAGGGAAGTTGGCACCTGCACACAGGAAATGCCACGGAGATAACAGGCAGCG
This sequence comes from Candidatus Avilachnospira sp., assembly GCA_045579045.1. GTDB lineage: Bacteria > Bacillota > Clostridia > Oscillospirales > Oscillospiraceae > Avoscillospira. The sequence continues at coordinate 36,263 of JAZNLL010000098.1, read as the reverse complement.
GCAAAGCCGGCCAGATCGCCGGTGACACCGCCGCCAAGGGCGACGATCACATCGGTTCTGGTCAGACGGTTTTCTGCCAGAGCATTGACCAGTTCCAGGAAGATCTGCCCGTTTTTACTCTGTTCGCCGTGGGGGAATACAAAAGTTTTTAGGTCAAAACCGGATTTTTCCAGACTTTTTTCTGCTTTTTCTCCGTAGAGACCATAGACCGTGTCATCGCTGACCACCATGGCGGTCCGTCCTTTGACCACCGAGGCGGTGCGGCTGCCCAGTTCCTCCAGCAGTCCTGCACCGATGAGCACATCATAGGGGTGACCGGTTTCGATTCTTCTGATTTTCATCGGCCGTCCACCTCCTCCTTGATCTTTCTGCCGTCATCCAGCAGCTGCCGCAGGGTTTCGAAATCATTTTCCGCCATGGCCTTGCGGTAGGCGGTGAGATTTTCCAAAAGCACATCCATTTCCTGCACCATATAATCCCGGTTTTCCAGCATCAGCTCTGCCCACATATCCGGGTTCAGCCATGCAACTCTCGTCAAGTCCTTATAGGAACCGGCGGAAAAGCCCTTGTGCTGACGGGCCGTGGGGGATTTGATATAGGCGTTGGACACCACATGGCACATCTGGGAGGTGAAGGCGATCATTTTATCATGCTCTGCCGCCGTGGTGACGGAGAGCTTACCGAAGCCGGCAGGCGCCAGAAGCTGCTTGCACTTGGACAGCAGCTCCATATCGAAGCCGTCATGGGGGACAAGCACCATGGGTGCGCCCTTGAAGAGGTTGGCTCTGGCATACTTGAAGCCGGAATTGTGGGTACCGGCCATGGGGTGACCGCCCACAAAGGTGAAGCCGTGCTGCTCCGCCAAGGGGAAGCAGGCCTCGCAGACCACCCGCTTGGTGCCGCAGAGATCCATGACTACCGTATGGGAGGCGATCTCCGATGCATGGTTTTGCAGCCACAAAATCGATGCCTCCGGCGGCAGACCGATGAGAATCAGGTCACATTCTGCCATGTTTTCCGCCGTCAAGGGGGCAGAAACCGCCCCGTCCAGAATGGCGAAATCCAGAATGGTCTTGTTGCGGTTATCCGCTAGGACCCTGTGCCTTGCTTCGGCATAGGCCTTGGCCATGGAGCCGCTGATGAGACCTAAGCCAACGATACCGACTGTCATGCCATGACCTCCCGTACCTTACGGACCAGCTCCGCCACCTCGGCGAACTGGTCGGGGGTCAGAGACTGTGCGCCGTCGCACCATGCGTTCTTGGGGTCGTTGTGGACTTCGATCATGAGACCGTCGCAGCCGGCAGCGGCTGCCGCCAGTGCCATGGGCTTCACCAGCTTGGACTGACCGGTGGCATGGCTGGGGTCCACCACCACAGGCAGGTGGCTCAGATTCTTCAAAGTGGGCACAGCGGACAGATCCAGAGTGTTACGGGTGTATGTCTCATAGGTGCGGATACCCCGCTCACAGAGGATGACCTGCTCGTTGCCCTCGGACATGATATATTCGGCGGACATGAGCCACTCCTTCATGGTGGCGCAGAGACCACGCTTGAGCAAAATGGGCTTATTCAGCTTGCCGACCTCTTTCAGAAGGTCAAAATTCTGCATATTTCTGGCACCGATCTGGATGATATCCACATCTTCAAAGAGAGGCAGATGGGTCAGGTTCATGACCTCGGTGCAGATGGGAAGACCGGTCTCTTTCCGGGCTTCCTGGAGCATTTCCAGACCCAAGGCACCCAGACCCTGGAAATCATAGGGGGAGGTTCTGGGCTTGAAGGCGCCGCCTCGGAGGACCGTGGCACCGGCTGCCTTGACGGCCTTTGCCACACCGATGATCTGCTCGTGGGTCTCCACGGAGCAGGGACCTGCGATCAGGGCAAAATTGCCGCCGCCCAGCTTGCTGCCCGGCAGGTCAATGACCGTGTCATCGGGCTGGAAATCACGGCTGCAGCGCTTGAAGGGCTCGGAAACACGCTTCACCGACTGGATGATATCCAGAGAGTTCAAAAGCTCCATATCGATCTTGGAGGTATCGCCCACCAAACCGAGAACCGTATAATAATCGCCATGGGAGAGGTGGATCTTCAGACCCTGACCTTCCAGCCAGCGGATAAGATTGTCGATCTGTGCCTGGGGCACATTGGGTTTCAAAATGGCGATCATAATAGGTTTCTCCTTTCAAAAGTTAAAGCAAAAAGGCTTCACAGAAGTGATTCTGTGAAGCCTCGGTGAACGGTTTTATCTGCCCGTTTCGCTTTTGGTGCAGCACAAATCACTTCTACTTTCAGTTGCGAAAGTAAAAGTAATAGGCAGTAAAAAAGCGGGCAGTGTTGGTCATGACAGGTTCTCCTTGTCTTGGTTTCTTTCACTATAGCACTTTAATGCGGTGGTGTCAATGTGACTTTTCCATAAAATGCGTTTTAATTTTTTCAAAAGTATCGTCGGAGATGACATGTTCCATGGCGCAGGCCTCCTGTGCAGCCGTTTCCGCATCCACACCCAGTGCCATGAGCATTTGGGTCAGGACCCGGTGGCGCTCATAGATCCGCCGTGCGACAGCTTCACCCTGCTCGGTCAGCATCAGATGACCGTTTTCATCCGTATAGACATGACCGCTTTCCCGGAGCTTCTTCATAGCCACGGACACACTGGGCTTGGAATAGCCCAACTCTGCCACAACATCCACGGAACGGACCGAGCCGTGTTCCATCCGCAGCTTCAAAATGGTCTCCAGATAATCCTCACCGGAACGGTGGATCGCCATACCAAACCCTCCTTTCAGTCATGATTTGATTATAGATTTCTCCTTATTATATGTCAAGGTCGGAAAATTTACAGAAATATCACAAACAATGCTTTTCCAACGGGCATATTTGTGTTAAAATGTAGGGTGAGTTAGTATGTAAAGAAAAGCCCTCTCCCGGGAGAGGGTGGCAGGCAAAGCCTGCCGGGTGTGGGTCGTTGTGCTGCGCACCCCCCATCCGGCACTCTGTGCCACCTTCCCCACAGGGGAAGGCTTTGGAGGACTTCTCTTATGATCGAATTGCTTTCTCCTGCCGGGTCTATGGACGCCCTGCGGGCTGCCGTCCAGAACGGCGCCGATGCCGTTTATCTGGGCTACGGCGATTTCAACGCCAGACGGAACGCCAAGAATTTCTCCGTGGAGGAATTGCAGGAGGCCATCTCCTATTGCCATGTCCGTGGCGTGCAGGTCCATCACACTTTGAATATTCTCGTCTCCGACCGGGAAATGGTGCAGGCCGCCGAGGTCATCCGTACCGCTGCCGGTCTGGGTATCGATGCCTTTATCGTGCAGGATCTGGGCGTGGTGAAGCTGTGCCGCCAGATCGCACCCTCCGTCCCCGTCCACGCCTCCACCCAGATGAGCATCCACTCCTTAGAGGGCGTTCTGCAGGCGGCAGAACTGGGCTGCACCCGTGTGGTGCTGGCAAGAGAGCTGCCCAGAGAGGAGATCGAATTTATCTGCCGGAATTCCCCCGTGGAGATCGAGGTCTTTGTCCACGGCGCTCTTTGCATGTGCTATTCCGGTCAGTGCCTCATGTCCGCCGTCATCGGCAGACGCTCCGGCAACCGGGGTCAGTGCGCCCAGCCCTGCCGCCTGCCCTACGGCTACGGCAGATTTGAAGAATCCCGCTATCCCCTGAGCCTGAAGGACAACTGCCTGCTGGACTATGTGCAGGAAATGAAGGCCATGGGCGTGGCCTCTCTGAAAATCGAAGGACGGATGAAGCGTCCCGAGTATGTGGCCATCGTCACCAGAATTTACAGAGCTGTGCTGGACGGCAGACCGGTCAGCCAGGAGGCGCTGGATCAACTGGAAGCCATTTTCTCCCGGCAGGGCTTTACACAGGGCTACTATCTGGGCAAAACAGGGCAGGATATGTTCGGCGTCCATCAGGACACCCCTGAAGATAAAGAACTGCTGGCAGCAGCCCGTGCCACCTATGAACGGGGCGAGAATCCCCGTGTGCCTGTCCGCTTCTATGCCATGATCAAAGCCGGTGAGGAGAGCCAGCTGGCCGTGGAGGATGAACAGGGTCACATCTGCAAGACTAAAGGCCCCATCCCGGAAGCATCCAGAATGAGAGAGCTGACGGAAAAGGATCTGGCTGACCGCCTGGGCAAGACCGGCGGCACCCCCTACCTGTGTAAAGAGGTGAAATCTGCCATCCAGCCGGGGCTGATGCTCCCTGCCTCTGCCATCAATGCCATGCGCAGAGATGTGCTGGACAAGCTGACGGCGGTGCGAGGTCGGGTAGAACCCCCTCAGCTGGGTGCATTCAGCCACCCTGCCCCCTATGACGGCATCCCCGGGGAAGCAAAATTGACGGTCTGCGTCCGCTCTGCCGACCAGATCACCCCCAAACTTCTGCGAATGAACCCGGCGGCACTGTATGTGCCTGTCTCCGAGCTTCTGGCTCATCCCGAGATCCGGGACATGGTCCCCATCGACACGGAACTGACTGCCGTGCTCCCCAGAGTCATCGGTGACCGGGAGCGCAATCAATGGGCATCCTGTCTGGAGCAGGTCTTTGCCATGGGCGTGCGCCATGTGCTGACAGGCAATCTGGGTCAGCTCCGTCTGGCCAGACAGAAGGGCTTTGCCCTCCGGGGCGATTTCGGCCTCAACATCTACAATTCCCGCTCCATGCACTATCTGCGGGAGCAGGGTCTGGAAAGCCAGCTGGTGAGCTTGGAAATGACACTGCCTCAGCTGCGGGATCTCAGCAAGGCCGTGCCGGTGGAAGTGCTGGTCTACGGCAGACTGCCTCTGATGCTCATGGAAAACTGCGTCATCAAGGGCAGAACGGGCACCTGTTCCTGCGAGACCCCCACCAAGCTCATCGACCGCATGGGCGAGGAGTTCCCCATTCTCAAGGACCCCGGCACCTGCCGGAATGTGCTGTATAACGGCAAAAAACTCTACATACTGGACAAGCTGGACAGCCTGCGGGGCATGGGCATCTGGGCCCACCGCCTCAACTTCACCACGGAAAATCCCAACGAAGTGGATGCCGTTTTGAGCCAGTATGAAGGCGGTGCCACCTTCGACCCGGGCACTTGTACGAGAGGTTTGTACACCCGCGGCGTCGAGTAATGCAAAATGCTAAATGCTAAATGCAAAATGATTGTATCCGGCTTAGCCGGATGATTAAAATTGTCGCCTTTGGCGACACCTCCATTCTGCATTCTGAATTCTGCATTCTGCATTTATAAACCGGAGGTTTATATGTTAATCTTAGCATCTCAATCCCCCAGAAGAAGAGACCTGCTCTCCATGCTGGGACTGGATTTTACCGTTGTCACCGCTGATATTGACGAGACCATGGACGAAAACCTGTCCGTGGAAGAGGCGGTGGCGGAAGTCTGCAAGCGAAAGGCAGAAGCTGTGGCAGCGCTTCATCCCCACGACACCATTGTTTCTGCCGACACCATCGTGGTGGTGGACGGCAAGGTACTGGGCAAGCCCCAAAACGAAGACCATGCCAGAGAAATGCTCCGCAGCCTTTCCGGCAGAAGCCACACGGTCATGACCGCCTTCTGTCTCTGGGAAAAGGGCAGAGCCGTCACCCATGTGGAGCAGACCCATCTGCGGTTCAAACCCCTTTCCAACGAGGAAATCGATGCCTATGTTGCCACCGGCTCGCCTATGGACAAGGCAGGTGCCTACGGCATTCAGGATCAGGCATCCATTTTCGTGGAGGCTCTGGAGGGCGACTATTACAATGTCATGGGTCTGCCGGTGTGCGCACTGGTAAAGGCTCTGAGAAAGAACGGAATTGAAGTTTTAGGCAGTACAGAAGCGTGAAAATGTAAAATTCAAAATGCAAAATGCAAAATGAATGTGTCCGGCAAAGCCGGACGAATTGAAATCGTCGCCTTTGGCGACACCTCAATTCTGCATTCTACATTCTGCATTCTGCATTCCACAAGGTGTTACTATGAAAAAGAAGCTATTTTCCTCAAAAATCAAAACGCTGCTCATTGTGGCAGTGACGTTGGCGGTGGTCACCACGGTCATTACGGCTGTGGTGGGCGGCACCACGTTCTCCAAAACCGTTTTCGGAGATGTGCTTTCCCCCCTCCGCAGCGGTGTGGCTGCCATCGACCGGGCAGCCCTGCGATACTACAACTATATCTTCTCTTACGAATCTCTGAAGGAAGAAAATGCAGCCCTCAAGCAGCAGATTGCCGATCTGGAGGAGGATATCCGCACGGCGCAGGAGCTGCAAAGAGAAAATCAGCGGTATGAACAGCTGCTGGAGATCAAGGAAGAACACCCCGACTATATCTTCGAGCCTGCTTACCTCATTTCCTGGGATGCCTCCACCTGGCGCTCTACCTTTACCATCGGTAAGGGCAGTAATCACGGTCTGGAAGTGGGCATGGCTGCCCTCTCCGAAAACCGCCAGATGATCGGCATCATCACCGATCTGGGCGATAACTGGGCCACCGTCACCACCATTCTGGACAGCGGTCTGGAGATCAGTGCCGCCATCGCCTCCTCCGGCTATACCGGCGTGGTCCAGGGCACTTATCAGTCGGAAAATACCCAAGTTTTGCGCATGAATTATCTTTCCACTGACGCCGTGCTGAAAAACGGCGATCAGGTGGTCACCACCGGTTCCACCATGTATCCCAAGGGTCTGCTGCTGGGCAAGATCTCCAATGTATCTCTGGATGAGACCGGTGTTGCCAAGTATGCCGCGCTGAAAGCCAGCTGCGATCTGGACGATCTGGAACAAGTGTTCATTCTGGTGAATTATGAGTAATGCAAAATGCAGAATGCAGGATGCAAAATGAGGGCAAATATGGAAAACTTAATCGTTGAAAAGAGCTTTGCCTTTGCAGTTCGTATTGTTAAGGCATACCAGCACTTGACCAAGACTAAACGGGAATTTGTGCTGTCCAAGCAGCTTCTGCGTAGCGGCACAAGCATTGGTGCAAATGTTTCTGAAGCCCAGAGAGGACAAACCAAGGCAGATTTTCACGCAAAAATGTCCATTGCACTCAAAGAAGCCAATGAAACAGACTATTGGCTAAAACTGTTGTATTCCACAGATTATCTGACCGACAAGCAATTTGAGAGTCTAAATAAAGATATAACGGAATTGCTTGGAATTCTAATTGCTATTTGCAAGACAACCGACAAGGCGAAATAAAAATCATTCTGCATTTTGCATTCTGCATTCTGCATTTCACAAGGTGAACTCATGAACCAACGAAATCGCACTTATCTCATGTGGGCGCTGTTCGCTCTGCTGTACCTGCTGGTCATGCTGGTGCAGACCACCCTGTTCGGTCGGGTGCGGCTGCTGGGTGTGAAGCTGAACCTGATGCCCATAGCCATGGTCTGCATTGCCATGCATGTGGGTCATGAAGCCGGTGGGCTTTTTGGGCTTATTGCAGGCTTTTCCTGGTATGCCGCCGGCGCTGACGACGGCGCCCTTGCCATGGTCTCCTTTACGGTATTTGGCATATTGGCAGGCTGGCTCTGCGACACGGTGTTCCGCCGCCGCTTTTTGCCGGCAGCCCTGCTGAGCTTTGCAGCCGTCCTGCTCCACGAAGGGGCACGATTCGTCCTCAAATACTATCTGGCAGATGCCGATGGCAGGCTCCTTCTGTGGGTGCCTGTTATCGCCTGCCTGTCCATTTTCATCAGTCCCCTTATTTATCTGCTGAGCAAAGCCGTCAGAAAGGTTGGTGGCGAACTGTGAACAGAAGAACCCGTGTCCGTGTCACCGCTTTTATCGTCGCCATGGCCCTTGTCATGGGTCTGTTTGGCTTCCGGCTGTATAAGATCCAGTCCGATGTGGACGAACAGACGCTCCACATGGCAGACAGCACCTATTTCTACACCACCGTGGAAGCTGCCAGAGGTCAGATTCTCGACCGCAACGGCACCGTTCTGGTGACCAACCGAGCAAGCTACAATGTCTATATCGTTTCCTTCGTCCTGTTCAACAGTCCCGATCCCAACGGTTCCATTCTGAAGCTGCTGGATCTGTGCGAAGATTTGGGCATCGAGATGGAGAGCCATCTGCCCATTTCGGAAACCAAGCCCTACACCTACACCACCGACGACTACGGTCAGAACTGGAAGGATCATTTCCGCACCTTCCTCCGCAGCCGCTCCATCGATACGGATATCTCCGCCGGCGCCCTCATGAAGATCCTCCGGGAGGAATACAAAATTCCCAAGGAATTGGATGAGACCCGGGCATTCCAGCTGATCGCCGTCCGCTATGAGCTGGAGCTGCGCGGTATCCAAGGTATGCCGCTGGAAAACTATGTGATCGCGGAGGATGTGACCTCGGAACAGCTCTCCGCCATCATCGAGCTGGACATCCCCGGCGTCTTTGTGGACACCACCACCGTCCGGGAATACAAGACCCCCTATGCTTCTCACCTGCTGGGTTACACCGGCGATATGAACTGGGAGGAATACAGCGAAGTCTTCAAGGACAAGGGCTATGCCATGAATGCCCGAATCGGCAAAACCGGTGTGGAGCAGGCCTTTGAGGACTATCTCCACGGTTCCGACGGACAGATGAAAACCACCGTCACTGCCGACGGCGAGATTTTGGAACAGTACTACACCAAAGTTCCCCAGCCCGGCTCCAATGTGGAGCTTTCCATTGACATCGACCTGCAGACCGTTGCGGCACAGGCATTGGAAGAGCTGATTCTGGACCTGCGTCAAAACGGTGTGGGTGTTTCCAAGAGCGGTAAGGATGCCAAGGGCGGTGCCGTGGTGGTGCAGGAGGTCAAGACCGGCGAAGTTCTGGCTTCCGTCAGCTACCCCAGCTACACCATGGAGGAGTTCCAGAACACCGAGAGCTTCAACAAGCTCCGGGATGACGATGTCTACTCTCCCCTTGTGGATCGCACCCGGTCCTTTGCCTATCCCCCCGGTTCCATTTATAAAATGTGTACCGCCATCGCCGCCATGGATGTCTCCGGCTTCGGTCCGGGCTTCGAGGTCCGTGACCAGGGCCGCTACACCAAGTATGAGCTGGAGGGCTACGCCCCTGCCTGCTATATCTACACTTCCACCGGTCACACCCACGGTGTGGTCAACATGATGGAAGCCCTGCGAGATTCCTGCAACTACTACTTCTATGAAGTGGGTCTGCAGGTGCCTACGGCAGAGCTGGACCGCATCGCCAAGGGACTGGGTCTGGGTGAGCCTACGGGCGGCAAACTGGCAGAAAATATTGGTATGCGAGCCAATGCCGAAAGCAAGGCTGAGGTCTTTGCCGGTACTTCCCAGTCGGAATGGGTGGACGGCGATAAGCTCCAGGCCGTCATCGGTCAGAGCCTCAACGCCTTTACCCCTTTGCAGATGGCCTGCTACACCTCTGCACTGGCCAACGGCGGCACGCGCTATGAAGCCACCTTCCTCCGCCGTGTGGTCTCCTGGGATTTCTCCGAACTGATCGAAGAAAGTATCCCCACCATTGCCAGCAAGCTGGACATTTCTCCCGAAGCACTGAAGGCCATCAACGAAGGTATGCAGATGGCCGCTCAGGAACGCATCGGTTACAACTCCAGTGTGGACGGCACCGCTTCTGCTTACCTGTTTGACTACCCCATCAAGGTGGCAGCCAAGACCGGTACGGCACAGCACGGCGCAGGCAACACTTCCGACAACGCCTCCTTCGTCTGCTATGCCCCTGCTGATGACCCTCAGGTGGCCATCGCCATCTATGTGGAGCAGGGCGCACAGGGCGGTAATCTGGGCAAGATCGTCCGTGCCGTTCTGGACGAATACTTCTCTCAGGAGAGTAAGTACGAGACCACTTCCAAAGAAAACTATGTGTATTAAATGCAAAATTCAGAATGCAGAATGCAGAATTGAGGTGTCGCTTCGCGACGATTTCAATTCGACCGGCGAAGCCGGACACAATCATTTTGCATTTTGCATTTTACATTCTGCATTTTAAATACCGGAGGTATTTATGACTGACCAAAACAAACTTCGTAATTTTTCCATCGTGGCACACATTGACCACGGCAAATCCACTCTGGCTGACCGCCTGCTGGAGGAATGCAACACCATCGACAAGCGGGAAATGGAAGACCAGATTCTCGATAATATGGAGCTGGAACGGGAACGGGGCATCACCATCAAGGCCCGTGCCGTCCGCCTCAACTACACCGCCGATGACGGGCAGGAGTATGTGCTGAACCTCATCGACACCCCCGGTCATGTGGACTTTAACTACGAGGTCTCCCGAAGCCTCACTGCCTGCGAAGGCGCGGTCTTGGTGGTGGATGCCTCTCAGGGCATCGAAGCCCAGACCCTTGCCAACACCTATCTTGCCATCGATGAAGGACTGGAAGTCCTGCCTGTGGTCAACAAGATCGACCTGCCTGCCGCCAGACCCCAGGAGGTCAAGCAGGAAATTGAAGATATCATCGGCATCCCTGCCATGGATGCACCGGAAATTTCCGCTAAAAACGGCATCAATATCCACGAGGTGCTGGAAATGGTGGTGCGGGATGTACCCCCTCCCGAAGGCGACCGGAACGCACCTTTGCAGGCGCTGATCTTCGACAGCCAGTATGATTCTTATCGGGGCGTTATCGTCTATCTCCGTGTCATGAACGGCACCTTGACTCCGGGCATGGATGTGCGGATGATGGCCACCGGCGCCGAATACAAGGTGGTGGAGTGCGGTCATCTGGCCCCTCTGGGCATGATTCCCTGTGATGGGCTGGGCGCCGGCGAAGTGGGCTATTTCACCGCCTCCATCAAGACCATTTCCGATACCCAGGTAGGCGACACGGTCACCGGCGTGGAGAATCCCACTTTGGAAGCCCTCCCCGGCTACAAGGCCGTTCAGCCCATGGTGTTCTCCGGCGTCTACCCTGCCGACGGCTCCAAATACGGCGACCTGAGAGACGCTTTGGAAAAGCTCCAGCTGAACGATGCCTCCATGAGCTTCGTGCAGGAAAACTCCATCGCTCTGGGCTTTGGCTTCCGCTGCGGCTTTTTGGGACTTCTGCACATGGAAGTCATCATGGAGCGACTGGAACGGGAGTACAATCTGGATCTCATCACCACCGCGCCCAACGTCGTTTACGAAATTACGAAAACCGACGGCACGGAGATCGAGGTCTACACCCCCCTCAACTACCCCGATCCCGCGGAAATCGCCGAGGCAAGAGAACCCTTCGTCAAGGCCAACATCATCACCCCTCAGGACTATGTGGGCAATATTATGGATCTGTGCCAGCAGCGCCGGGGCGAGTTCAAGGATATGACCTATCTGGACACCACCCGTGTGGAGCTCCACTATCACATGCCCCTCAACGAGATCATTTACGATTTCTTTGACGCACTGAAATCCAGAACCAGAGGCTATGCCTCTCTGGACTATGAGCTGCTGGGCTACCGCCCCAGCAAGCTGGTCAAGCTGGATATCCTCCTCAACGGCGAGCAGGTGGACGCATTGAGCTTCATCCTCTTTGCCGACTCTGCCTATGCCAGAGCCAGAAAGACCTGCGTGAAGCTGAAGGAGAATATTCCCCGCCAGATGTTTGAAATTCCCGTCCAGGCTGCCATCGGCGGCAAGGTCATTGCCCGTGAGACCATCAAGGCTCTCCGCAAGGATGTCCTTGCCAAGTGCTACGGCGGCGACATTACCCGAAAGAAGAAGCTGCTGGAAAAGCAGAAGGAAGGAAAGAAGCGCATGCGCAGCTTCGGCACCGTTTCCGTCCCCAGCGATGCTTTTATGGCAGTGTTAAAACTGGACGATGATGATTAATCATTGTCCAGCAATGCAAAATTCAAAATGATAAATGCAAAATGATTGTGTCCGGCTTCGCCGGACGAATTGAAATTGTCGGCAAAGCCGACACCTTAATTCTGCATTCTGCATTTTGCATTCTGCATTCGACAAGGAGAAACCTATGTTGCTTAAGAAAACTACCAATTCTACACCAGCCCAACTGAAGCCCCTCGGCCTTTACATCCATGTGCCTTTCTGCCGCAGCAAGTGCCAGTACTGCGATTTCTATTCTCTGGGCGGCGGCATGAACCACGAGAGCATGGACCTGTATTTGTCTGCCGTGCTGGCCCACATCAAGGAGACTGCCCAAAGAGTGGTGGGCTATACTGTGGACACGGTCTACTTTGGCGGCGGCACCCCCAGCTTCTTTGGGGCGCAAAATCTGATCCGTATTCTGACGGAGATCGACCGCCGCTTCCATCTGGAGCCCAATGCGGAGATCACCTTTGAGGCCAATCCCGACAGCGTCTCCGCTCAGGCTCTGGGGAAGCTGCGGAAAGCCGGCTTCAACCGCATTTCCATCGGCGTCCAGTGCGATGAGGATGCCAAGCTGAAAGCTCTGGGTCGTCCCCACACCTACAAGCAGGCACAGATGGCAGTGGCACAGGCACGGCGTGCCGGTTTTGACAATGTGTCTGTGGATCTCATGTTCGGTCTGCCCAATCAGAACCGGGAGCAGTGGATGGCCACTTTGCGGAATGTCATGGAGCTGAAGCCCGATCATATTTCCTGCTACGGACTGAAGGTGGAGCCCAACACCCCCCTGTGGGAGTACAAGGAGGGCGCCAACCTGCCCGACGACGATATGCAGGCGGATATGTATTTCTATGCGGTGGAGACCCTGGAATCCTTCGGTTTCCACCAGTATGAGATCTCCAATTTCGCCCTGCCGGGCAAGGAGTGTCTCCACAATCTGAAATACTGGACGGGACAGCCCTACATCGGCTTCGGTCCTGCGGCAGCTTCCGACTTCGGCGGCAAGCGGTTCACGGCGGAGGCCAATCTGGACCGCTACATCACCGGTGTCATGGAGCAGACCACCATCCTCTCCGAATGTGAAACTTTGCCCCAGAGAGAACGGGCAGGCGAATATCTGATGCTCCGTCTGCGGACGGCTCACGGCATCGAGGAAAATGAATATATGCACACCTATCTGCTGCCCTTCGCCCCTCTGGAGGAGCTGCTGCACAAGTTCGCCCAGATGGACTTGGCGGAGCAGCAGGAAAACGGCCGCTGGCGGCTGACCCCCAAGGGCTTTATGGTGTCCAATTCCATCATTCTGCAGCTGCTGGAAGCCCAGCAGAAGAGCAAACCCTTGGCGAAAGCCCTGCGATAAGGAACGCACCAATGCCTCCCTCTGATGAGGGAGGTGTCAAAAATCTTTGATTTTTGACGGAGGGAGAGAATATGAAAGACTACAACAAAGACAATATCCCTCTTGCAAAGGCTCTGCGAAAAAATATGACACCGTGGGAACGGCATTTGTGGTATGATTTTTTGAGAGGTTATCCCGTGCGGTTTCAAAGACAAAAAGCCATTGGAAACTACATTGCGGATTTCTATTGTGCAAAGGCAAGACTGGTCGTAGAACTGGACGGTGGTGGACATTACACTGCCGAACAGGCACAAAGTGATGCTATTCGTACCAAAGCATTAGAAGCCATGAATTTGCGTGTTCTGCGCATTTGCAATTTGGATGTAGCCCGAAACTTCAACGGTGTATGTGAATATATTGATTTCGCCGTCAGACAATCTCTCCCTCAGTCAGCTTCGCTGACAGCTCCCTCGTCAGAGGGAGCCTTTTAGGTGCCTACTATAACGAAAAAGCACGCATCATAAAGATGCGTGCTTTTTTTGCATAGCTCTATCCATAAAAAATTTCTTCAAAACTTACACCTAAAATTTCTTTTAAAAGTCTTATTTCATCTGCATATATGTGCCGTTGACCAACTTCAATTTTGGCAACGGCACTTCTTGTTATATCGCAACCAAGAAGTTGCAGTTTTGCAGATAGGATTTCTTGTGTCAGATGCTTTTCTTCTCTTAACCTGCGAATGTTGTTTCCAACAACTTTCTCATAATCACTATTCATATTAGCCTCCTGTGTTGCACTTATTTGAGTGCAAACATGTTGACTAAATTATAGGTTGGTGTTATGATTAGTTTGCACCTATATAGGTGCAAAGGAAAGAGAAAGAAGGATGTTCATGAAAAAAATAATTTCTTTGGCTGTTTTGTTTTTAATGTTGGTGGGATTATTTGGCTGTGCAGCAGAGGCGCCTGCCGAACCGCAGGAAGATAGAATCATACTGGATTCTTCCAATTTCACAGATTATCTGGACTACAGATTCAAGATCGCGTCAGATCCGTTTTCCGAGGATTATTACGGCAATCCAATGTATTTTGATTTTTCTCTCGATGTTTCCTTTGCATCAAACTCTGATCGCTTGACCTTCCATGATGTCTCCATCACTTTGGCAATTGACGGTGTTTGTCAGGATATTGACGGAAGCACCGTTAGAGAGACGGGAACGGTTACTGTTCCCCTTGACTTGTTTGGTAACGGGTACGGATTAGCCAAAATTTACGACCATTCTTGTTATTTAGATAAAGCCGATATTACCGGATTTACCGTAGTAGACATATCCGGCTATGCCGTTATGGATTAACAAGCCTGTTTTTCTCAAGCAAAAAGCACGCCTTAGGCGTGCTTTTTGCTTTCTGCCACTGCCAGTTCGTCGCAGCGGTTGTTTTTTTCATTGGAGGCATGTCCCTTGACCCAATGGTAGTGGACTTCATGCTTGGCGATGAGGGGGAGCAAAATCTCCCACAGATCCACATTGAGGGCAGGCTTTTTATCGGATTTGATCCAGCCTTTTTTCTTCCAGCCGTAGACCCAGCCCTTAGAAAGAGCGTCGATGACATACTTGGAATCGGAATACAGCTCCACGATGCAGGGTTCTTTCAGCGCCTCCAAGGCACGGATGACACCTGTCAGCTCCATGCGGTTGTTGGTGGTATTGGCTTCGCCGCCGGAGAGTTCCTTTTCCGAGCCGTTATAGCTGAGGATGGCGCCCCAGCCACCGGGTCCGGGGTTGCCGGAACAGGCTCCGTCGGTATGGATTGTTACTACTTTCATAAGCAATTTCTGCAAGCAAATGCAGAATGCAGAATTCAGAATGCAGAATGGAGGTGTCGCTCCGCGACGATTTCAATTGGTCCGGCTTTGCCGGACACATTCATTTTGCATTTTGCATTTAGCATTTTGCATTATTCTTCTTCGGCTTCTTCCTTGTCAGTCCGCTGGAGGGAGATGACCTCAAAGCCCTCTTCCACACGCATGACACGGACACCCTGGGTGCTTCTGCCGTAGGTGTTGATATCGGAGGCGGCCATACGGATGATGACGCCGCCATTTTCAATGAGCATGACATCGTCATTGTCATCCACGGCTTCGATACCGGCAACCAGACCGGTCTTGGCGGTGAGATTATAGTTCTTCAGACCCTTGCCGCCCCGGTTCTGGACATGGTATTCGCCCATTTCTGTCCGCTTGCCGTAGCCGTTCTTGGTGACGGTCAGCAGCTGCTTGTCCTCTGCGGCGATGACGGCGCCGATGACGCAGTCGCCATCCTCCAGACGGATACCCCGGACACCGGCGGCATCTCTGCCCATGGGACGGGCATCGTTTTCATCGAAGCAGATGGCCATGCCCTGCTCTGTGGCAATGATGATCTTATCAGAGCCGTTAGTCTTGAGCACATTGATCAGCTCATCGCCTTCATCCAGTGTCAGTGCCCGGATGCCGCCCTTGCGGTTGGTCTCCAAAGTGGGCATGTGGATGCGCTTGACGGTGCCGTGCTTGGTGACCATGACCAGGTAGGCATCTTCCTCAAACTCTCTTGTCAGGAGCATGGCGGTGATCTTTTCTTCCGGCTCCAGAGGCAGGATATTGACAATGGCAGTGCCTCTGGCGGTACGGCCTGCCTCGGGGATCAGATAACCCTTCCTCCGATGGACACGGCCTGTATTGGAGAAGAACAGGAGCATATCGTGGGTAGAGGCCACGAAGAGGCTCTTGACATAGTCCTCTTCCTTCAGATTCTGGGCGGAAACGCCACGACCGCCTCTGCGCTGGGCGCGGTAGGTGGAGGTGGGCAGGCGCTTGATGTAGCCCTGATTGGACAGGGTATAGCAGCAGTCCTCTTCCTCGATGAGGTCTTCAATATCGATCTCATCTTCCACATCCTGAATCTCGGTGACGCGGTCATCGCCGTACTTGTCGCGAATCTGGATCAGCTCGTCCTTGAGAACGGCCTTGACCAGTTCGGGATCAGCCAGTATACGGTCGTAATAGGCGATCTTTTCCTGCAGTTCCTTGAACTCGTTTTCCAGCTTTTCCCGCTCCAGACCCTGCAGACGTTTCAGCTGCATATCCAGAATGGCCTGTGCCTGCACTTCGGAAAGTCCGAATTTTTCCATCAGATTTTCCTTGGCTTTATCGTAAGAACTGCGGATAATGCGGATAACTTCGTCGATATTGTCCTGTGCGATCAGCAGGCCTTCCAGCAGGTGGGAACGCTCCATGGCCTTTCTGCGGTCGTACTTGGTGCGGCGGACGATGACCTCTTCCTGGAAGGTAAGATATTCGTCCAGCGCCTCACGGAGGGACAGAACCTTGGGCTGGGACTGGTTATTGACCAGCGCCAGCATATTGATGGCAAAGGTGGTCTGCAAAGAAGTCTGGGCAAAGAGCCGGTTCAGCACCACCTGGGGATTGGCATCCCGCTTCAGTTCAATGACGATTCGCATACCGGTGCGGTCGGTTTCATCCCGAATGTCGGAGATGCCTTCCAGCCGCTTGTCATTGACCTGATCGGCCATATTTTTAATGAGCATCCGCTTATTGACCTGATAGGGAAGCTCGGTGACGATGATTCTGGTGCGATCCTTATTGAATTCCTCAAAATGGGTCTGGGCACGGAGGGTCAGACGGCCCTTACCGGTGGCATAGGCGGCACGGATTCCGGCTCTGCCCATGATAATACCCTTGGTGGGGAAGTCGGGACCCTTCACATGCTCCATGAGGTCAGCCAAGGTGGCTTCGGGATCATCGAGGATGCAGATACAGGCATTGATGACTTCCGTCAGATTGTGGGGCGGAATGTTGGTGGCCATACCGACAGCGATGCCGGAGGAGCCGTTGACCAGCAGGTTGGGGAACCGGCTAGGCAGGACACGGGGCTCTTTTCTGGTCTCATCGAAGTTGGGGTCCCAGTCCACAGTCTCCTTTTCGATGTCACGAAGCATCTCATTGGAGATCTTGGACATACGGGCTTCCGTATATCGGTAAGCGGCAGGGGGGTCGCCATCCACAGAACCGAAGTTGCCGTGGCCATCCACCAGCATATAGCGCATGGAGAAATCCTGTGCCAGACGCACCAGAGCGTCATAGACAGAAGCATCGCCATGGGGATGGTAACGACCCAGCACATCGCCCACGCAGGTGGCCGATTTGCGGAAAGGCTTATCGGAGGTCAGATTGTCCTCATACATGGCGTAGAGGATTCTGCGGTGGACGGGCTTCAGACCGTCACGGGCATCGGGCAAAGCACGGCCGACGATGACGGACATGGCATACTCGATGTAACTGTCTTTCATTTCGTGAACCAGTTCCGAATTCACGATGGCCTGATCGGGATAACGGATATCCTCAGGCTTATAATCTTTCTTATGCTGTGCCAAGAATGTTCCTCCTTAGCGTGGTCTTAGTAGTCCAGATTCTGGGCGAACTGGGCATTCTTTTCGATATATTCTCTTCTGGGTTCGACCTTTTCGCCCATGAGCAGTGTGAAGATCTCATCGGCCTTAGCGGCATCTTCCAGACAAATTCGCTTCAGGGTACGGGTCTCCGGGTTCATGGTGGTTGCCCACAGTTCATCGGGGTCCATTTCACCAAGACCCTTGTTCCGGCTGATATCCACCTTGGCATTTTCATTGTCGCCACGCATTTCAGCGGAAATGGCATCCCGCTCCGCATCGGAGAAGGCATAGCGGGTGGTCTTGCCCCGAACCAGCTTATACAGAGGGGGCATGGCCGCATAGACATAGCCCTTTTCAATGAGGGGACGCATGAACCGGAAGAAGAAGGTCAGAAGCAGAGTGCGGATATGGGAGCCGTCCACATCGGCATCGGCCATAATGACCACTTTGTGGTAGCGGAGCTTATCCGTATCAAACTCCTCACCGATACCTGCGCCAAGGGCGGTGATGACCGGCTGAAGCTTATCGTTGCCGATGACCTTGTCCTCTCTGGCCTTTTCCACATTGAGCATCTTGCCCCACAGAGGCAAAATGGCCTGGAATCGGGAGTCACGGCCCTGGGTGGCGGAGCCGCCTGCGGAGTCGCCCTCGACGATGTAGATTTCGGTCAGCGTGGGGTCGTTTTCGTTGCAGTCACGGAGCTTATCGGGCATGGCCGCACCGCCCAGAGCAGACTTGCGGCGGATGGATTCTCTGGCTTTCTTGGCGGCCTCTCTGGCGCGGTTTGCCATCATGGCCTTTTCCAGAATGATCTTGCCCACGGCAGGATGCTCTTCCAGATATTCTGCCAGCGCCTTGGTCACCAGACCGTCTACCAGAGTTCGGATATGGGCATTGCCCAGCTTGGCCTTGGTCTGACCCTCGAACTGGGCATCCGTCAGCTTGACGGAGATGACCGCCGTGATGCCCTCACGGACATCGGAGCCGTCCAGCTTGTCGGCATCGGTCTTGATGACACCGATTCTGGTGCCATAGGCATTGAGGACACGGGTCAGGGCTGTCTTAAAGCCGGTCTCATGCATGCCGCCTTCGGGGGTACGGATGTCGTTGGCGAAGGAATAGATGATGCCGTCGTTAAAGGCGTCGGTATACTGGAGGGCAATTTCCGCAACGGAATCGCCCTTACTGCCCTGCATGTAAATGACATCTTCATGGAGGGCATTTTTGTTTCTTGCCAACCATGTGACATATTCCCGGATGCCGCCTTCATAGCAGAAATCCTCACGGGTCTCCATGCCGGGACGCTTGTCCTCCACGGAAATTTTCAGACCGCCGTTGAGGAAAGCCTGCTGGCGCATGCGCTCATGAAGAATCTCATATTCATAGACCGTGGTATCGAACATCTCCGGGTCGGGCTTGAAGGTCACATGGGTACCGGTCTTATCGGTGGTGCCGATAATTGTCATGGGCTGGGTGATTTCGCCGCGGGCGAACTTCATCTGATAGATGCTGCCGTCCTTATGGACTTCCACCTGCAGCCACTCGGAAAGGGCATTGACGACAGATGCGCCGACACCGTGAAGACCGCCGGAGACCTTATACCCGCCGCCGCCGAACTTACCGCGGGCATGGAGGACCGTAAAGACAACTTCCAGAGCGGCCTTGCCGGTCTGGGGCTGGATATCCACAGGGATGCCTCGGCCGTTATCGGTGACGGTGATGGTGTTGCCCTCATTGATGGTCACAGTGATCTCCGAGCAATAGCCTGCAAGGGCTTCGTCGATGGAGTTATCCACGATCTCATAGACCAGATGGTGCAGACCGGAAGAGGAAGTGGAACCGATGTACATACCGGGACGCTTCCGAACGGCCTCCAGTCCTTCCAGCACCTGAATTTGGCTGGCGTCATAGGTTTCTTCTACTTTGTTGAGGATTTCTTCAGACATAGAATTCTCTCCTAAAAAGGGGTTTTCTTTGTTATTTCATTCTCTTTTCCAGTGTGGCAGCGTTGACCTGGCAAAGGTATACCCGATCCATGCCGTATTCACTGGTCAAAAGGAAAGATTTTGGGATATCTTCCGTGGCGGGAATGACTTGACCGTTCTTTTCCGCCGCAGTGAGAAAATTTCTCGTATGCTTGGAGCAGGTGGTATTATCCAGATCGAAAATACCGATGATGGACTTGTCCCGAACGGACAAGCTGTCGCCGATGGAAATATACATTTCAGTCCACCTTCCTGCCATGTTCTATGACAATGACTTCGCCTAATTCCGTCAGCCGATCCTTTTCACAGCAGGTGATAAACACCTGTCCGGTCTTGATCTGGTTCAGGACGAAATCCTGCCGCCGGGCATCCAGCTCCGAAAGCACATCATCCAGCAGCAAAACAGGCTCTTCGCCGGTGTCGTCCCGGAAAATTTCCCGTTCCGCCAGTTTCAGGCTGATGGCGGCGGTGCGGGTCTGCCCCTGTGAACCAAAGGATTTCAGACTGACGCCGTCCAGAAACACATCAAAATCATCCTTGTGTGGACCGGTGAGGCACTGACCGCTTTCCAGCTCCGCACGAAGGTGGCTTTCCTGATGCTCCAGAATTTTCTGCTCCAGTTCCAGCTTGGGGGCGAAGGGATCTTCAATGGTGGAAACGGTCTTATACTGCAAAACCAAATGTTCCTTGCCGCCGGAGAAGTCATAATGGTACTTTTCCGTACATTTTGCCAACTTTTCCAGATAATTTGCCCGGTAGCCGATGAGAATGGCACCCACTTGGGCCATGCGGCAGTTGAAATCCGGCAAGGTCTCATAAAGGGCAGGAAAATCCTTGCCGTCCTTGAGGATGCGGCTCTTGTGTTCCAGCAGACGGTTATATTCCGTCAGTGCCCGGTCATAACCGGGGCGCAGCTGGCACAGGGCATTATCCAGCAGCTTCCGCCGGGCAGAAGCACCGGTTTTCAAAACCAGCAGATCTTCCGGGCAGAACAAAACGGTGGTCAGCAGTCCATGGAAATTGGCAAAGCTCTTCTGCTTCACACCGCCAAGGTACAGCTGTCGAGGCTTTCTGCCGGCAAAGAGGACGGCACGGAGGGTCTGCTCTCTGTCCTGAGAAAAGACCGTTCCTTCCAGATCGGCAAATTCTGCGCCGAACTGCAAAAGCTCTGCTTCCTTTCGGGTACGGAAGCCGTGGCCGGTGGACAGATAGGAAATGGCCTCCAGCAGATTGGTCTTGCCCTGAGCGTTGTCGCCCAGAATGAGGTTGACACCGGAGACAAAGTCGGCGGAAAATTCCGTATAGTTCCGGAAGCCCCGGAGCTGCAGGTTATTCAGCTGCATCTTCCGTGACCCGCCACTGTCCGCCGTTGAAGCTGACCACATCGCCGGGACGGAGCTTCTTGCCCCGCATGGTGCAGACTTCGCCGTTGACCAGCACATCTTCCGCCAGAATGACGGTTTTCGCCATGCCGCCGCTTTCCACGGCGTTGGCAAATTTCAGAAAGTCCTGCAGCTTGATAAACTCTGTGCGGATGGGAATATCCTCCACCGCTGCAGCACGCTTGGTGATTTTTACTTTCATGGAAAACCTCCGGTTTTCGAATGCAAAATGTAGAATGCAGAATGCAGAATTGAGGTGTCAGCTACGCTGACAATTTCAATCGTCCGGCTTTGCCGGACACATTCATTTTGCATTTAGCATTTTGAATTTTGCATTTTTACTCTGCCTTTAATCTTACGGGGAGCACCATGTAGGCAAACCGGGTGCTGCCGTCGGCAGGGGTCAGAACGATGGGGCTCAGGCCGTTGGACAGCTCCAAAATCACATGGTCATCGGGCACTGCCTTCAGAGCCTCCAGCAGGTACTTGCAGTTGAAGCCGATCTCCAGATCGCTGCCCTCGCCTGCCAGCTCGCAGACATCAAAGGCTTCGCCGATGGTGGAGATGGTCTGGAATTCGCCCTTGTTGCTGCCGAACTTGCAGCGGACAGGGCTCTTGATCTTCTCGGAAATAATCAGACCCACACGGTCGATGGTGGCGGTGAGAGCAGAGCGGTTGGCACCCAGACGGATGGGATTGTGATCGGGCACGACCCGTCTCCAATCCAAAAATTCGCCTTCCAGAATACGGCAGACCAGAGTCACAGAACCGATCTCAAAGAGAATGTGCTTTCTGCCAAGGGTGAAGCCTGCCATTTCGTCCGTATCACCGAGGATTTTTTCCACTTCCTTCAGTGCGGCGGCAGGAACGACAAATTTGCAGTCCCGTTCTGTGGGCACATCGGGCATATACCGGCGGAGGGCCAGACGGAAACCGTCTACAGCCACCATGGTAATGGAGGTATTTTCCACCTCGATGAGACATCCGGTATGGATGGGACGGGCCTGATTTTCGCTGACGGAGAAGATGGTGCCGGAGATCAGCTCCCGCAACTCTCTCTGAGGCAGCTTGATGGCATTTTCATATTCCACATCGGGCAGTTCGGGATAATCCTCAGCGGTCATGGCTGTGAAAGTAAAGGCGGAGATGCCGCAGCGGATGGAGACCTTGAAGTTGTCGTCCACAGAAACAGTGACTTCCTCATCGGGCAGCTTGCGGACGATATCAAAGAACAGTCTGGTGGGCATGACACATTCGCCGGTGGACTGGATATCGGCAGGAACGGTGACAGTGATGCCTGTTTCCAGATTATAGCCGGAAAGATACAGGTACATACCGGCCTTCACATGGATGCCTTCCAGAGCGGAAATGGCGCTTTTCTGGGCGACGGTACGGGATGCCACGGAAATGGCATTGACCAGCAGGCTCTTTTCGCAGACGAATTTGATCATAAGTGTCCTCCTTCTTTTCCACAGGCATGGCCTGCGAAAAATCCTTAAGCTCTATTCTTTCTATAAGAGAAAGAGAGAATATTTCAGTAGTTACAGTAGTAGTAAAAACTTATGTGGAAAACTGCCTTTCGGCAAGGCAGGTCAAGGGTTCTGTCTCCACAGCCACCTGTGGAAAATTTTTACCTTTTCCACAGGGAATTTTCTGTTTTGGAAAATCATGACTTATCCACAGAAAGTTTTTCACATTCCACAGCTCCTGTGGAATGCAGAATGCAAAATGCAAAATGCAAAATAAATGTAAAATGCAAAATGGAGGTATCGGCTTCGCCGATAATTTTAATTCGTCCGGCGCAGCCGGACACAATCATTCTGCATTCTGAATTCTGCATTTTGCATTACAGCTTGCCGTTGATATTGGCCTTGATGTCACGGAGGGTGTCATGCATGGCATTCTGGGAGTCGGCCAGCAGGCTTTCCATTTTGTCCATGGCATACATGACGGTGGTGTGGTCGCGGCCGCCGAATTGCTCACCGATATCCGGGAAGCTGAGATTGGTCATGGTACGGACCAGATACATGGCCACCTGTCTGGCAAGAGCAGTGCCTTTGTTCCGCTGGGTGCTCTTGATGGTATCTTCCGTGATGTTGAAGTACCGTGCGGTCTCCTTAATAATCAGCTCCGGTGTGGGCAGTGTGTCTGCCTTACCCTTGTACATATCCTTGATGGCTCTGGTCACATTGGGAAGATCCACTTCCATATCGGTCAGATCGTGGTAGGCCTTGATCTTCTTGACCGTGCCTTCCAGCTGACGGATGTTGTTGGTGATGTTTTCGGCAATGTAGGAGCAGACATCGTCCGGCAGTTCAAAGCCCAGAGAATTGCACTTGTTTCGGATGATGGCCATTCTGGTCTCATAATCGGGGGGATTGATGTCCGCCAGCAGACCCCATTCAAAACGGGTGCGCAGACGGTCCTCCAGTCGGGCCAGCTCATTTGGTGGACGGTCGGAGGTCAGCACGATCTGCTTGTGGTTTTCGTAGAGGGTGTTGAAGGTATGAAAGAATTCCTCCTGGGTGGAGTCCTTACCGGCAATGAACTGGATATCGTCCATGAGGAACAGATCGGCATTGCGGTATTTATTGCGGAATTCCTGGTTTTTACCTTCCTGCAGGGAGCGGATCAGTTCGTTGGTGAACTCATCGCCCTTGATGTAAACGATGTTGAAATCGGGATGATCCTTGTTGATCTCGTTGGCAATGGCGTAGAGCAGATGGGTCTTGCCCAGACCGGAAGGGCCGTGGATAAACAGGGGGTTGTTGACCTCCGCCGGTTTCTTTGCCACAGCCTTGGCGGCTGCATGGGCAAACTGGTTGGAAGGGCCCACCACGAACCGATCAAAGGTGAACTGAGGATTGTATTCGATGAACCGGGGACGGCGGTTTTTTTCCTGTGCCTCCAGCTCTGCCATTTCCTTGTCGCTGAGGACGATCACTTCCATTTTTTTCTGGAAGATTTCCTTCATGGCATCCTGAATGTAGGGGATGAAACGGGCCTTGATGATATCGTAATGGAACTCGTCATGGGAGCAGAGGATCAGCTTGTCATCGGTGACTTCCAGCAGCTCTGCATCCACGAACCAGTCGGAGACCACGGTCTCCGTCAGAAGCTCCTCCATGTAGCCCAGAACCTTTGCCCAAATATAGGAAGAAGCGTACATATCGGTCTCCTTTCGTTGGAATTTTCTGAAAAAATGGCGACATTTCCGCACAATAATCTACGATGAATTATAGCACAAAGCTGTGGAAAATGCAAGTTTTTCCACAGGAATAAAAAAGACCCCCATAGGGGGTCTTTTTTAACCGTAAATTCCGGTGCTGAGGTACCGCTGTCCGTCGTCGGGAAGGACGAGAACGATGCGTTTCCCGGTCATGTCGGGACGCTTTGCCAGTTTCACAGCAGCAGCCAATGCTGCGCCGGAGGAAATGCCCACCAGCAGACCTTCGGTCTTGGCAAGTTCATTGGCGGTTTCCATGGCTTCTTCATCGGTGACAGTCAGGACTTCGTCGTAAATCTCCCTGTTCAGGGTATTGGGGATGAAATTGGCACCGATGCCCTGAATTTTATGGGGAGCTGCCGTACCGCCGGAGAGCAGGGGCGAAGCCGCAGGCTCCACCGCCACCGCATAGATGGCAGGGTTCTGCTCCTTCAGATACTTTGCCGTGCCGGACAAAGTGCCGCCGGTGCCCACAGTGGCAAGGTAGACATCCAGCTTGCCCTCTGTGGCAGACCAGATCTCCGGGCCGGTGGTGCGGTAATGGGCTTCGGGATTGGAGGGGTTGTCAAACTGTCCTAAGATCACGGCATTTTCCATGGAATCCCGTAATTCTTCCGCCTTGGCGATAGAGCCTGCCATGCCCTTCGCGCCCTCTGTGAGGACGATTTCCGCGCCGTAAGCACGGATCAGATTCTGCCGCTCCACGCTCATGGTCTCCGGCATGGTGAGGATGACCCGATAGCCTCGGCAGGCGCCCACCCATGCAAGGCCGATGCCCGTGTTGCCGGAGGTAGGCTCGATGATGGCGGCGCCGGGCTTCAGAATACCCTGTGCCTCAGCATCGAGAATCATCTGTAATGCAACTCTGTCTTTGGCAGAGCCGGCAGGGTTAAATGCCTCGATTTTTGCAATGATTTCTGCGTTTATTTGCTTTTTTTTGCAAAGTTTTTCCAAAAAAAGCAAGGGTGTGGAACCGATCAGTTCCGTGAGAGAATGGTAGATCATGGAAATAACCTCATAAGATGCGGATTGCCACGGCCTTTCAGGCCTCGCAATGACCGCTTTAAGGAGTGTCATTGCGAGCACCGTAGGTGCGTGGCAATCCGTATATTTTTTGACTTACTTTTTCAGCAGGTCGCGGATCTCGGTGAGCAGCAGCTCTTCCTTGGTGGGCTCGGGCTCAGCAGGAGCAGCAGGTGCTTCTTCCTTCTTGCGCTTCATGGCGTTCATGGTCTTGACGATGGCAAAGACCACCAGAGCCACCAGAATGAAATCAATGATGGCGGCGTCAAATGTACCGAACCCGACGGTGATGGCTTCCTGCACCACGGTCTCGCCTTCCATGACGGCTTCACGAACCACAATGTTCAGGGCGGTCATGTCACGGCTGCCGAAGATCCAGCCGATGAACGGCATGAACACATCGTTGACCAGAGAGGTGGTGATCTTACCGAAGGCAGTGGCGATGATGACACCAATGGCCATATCCATCACATTGCCCCGTGCGATGAATTCCTTAAATTCGCTGAACAGTTTTTTCATTAGAATACTCCTTTCTCTATTGCCCTCTCCTGGGAGAGGGTGGCTGAGCGAAGCGAAGACGGGTGTGGGAACGAATGTGCTTCGCACCCCCATCCGGCACTTTGTGCCACCTTCCCCACGGGGGAAGGCTTTTATTTTTTTTCGATGATTTCAATACCGCCCAGATATTTCCGCAGGACTTCGGGTACGACGATGGAGCCGTCGGCACGCTGGTTCTGCTCCACGATGGCGGGGAAGATACGGGAGGTTGCCAGACCGGAGCCGTTGAGGGTGTGGACATAGTCCACCTTGCCATCGGCACGGCGGTAACGGATGTTGCCGCGGCGAGCCTGGAAGTCACGGGCGTTGGAAACGGAGGAGACTTCCTTGTAGCCGTTCATGGAGGGAATCAGAATTTCGATGTCATAGGTTCTTGCCATGGAAGCGGAGCAGTCGCCGGCAGCCAGCTTCACGGTGCGGAAGTGGAGACCCAGACCGGCCACCAGATTTTCTGCCTTCTTGACCAGCTCTTCAAAGGCCTCGTCAGAGTTTTCGGGAGTGGTGAACTGGAACATTTCCACCTTGTTGAACTGATGGCCTCTGACCATGCCGCGCTCATCGGCTCTGTGGGAACCGGCCTCTCTGCGGAAGCAGGGAGTGTAAGCGAAGAACTTCTTGGGCAGATCAGCCTCGGTGAGGATCTCGTCACGGTAGACAGATGCCAGAGCAGCCTCGGCGGTGGGCAGCATGTAGAAAGTGCCCTCGGAGGGATGGTTCTGGATCTTGAAGACTTCGTCGGCAAACTTGGGGAACTGACCGGCAGTGAGACCGCACTGGTACTCCAGCATGTGAGGAGGCAGAATGAAGTCATAGCCGTCGGCAGTGTGGGTGTCGATGAAGTAGTTGAGCAGTGCCCATTCCAGACGGGCGCCCATGCCGGTATACATCCAGTTGCCGCCGCCTGCCAGCTTGACACCGCGCTCGTAGTCGATCAGACCCAGATCGGTACACAGATCCACATGATGCTTGGGTTCAAAGTCGAAGGAATGCTTCTCACCGATGTAGCGCAGAGGCTCATTGTTCTCCTTGCCGCCGGGCAGCAGGTCTGCATCGGGCAGGTTGGGCAGGCTCAAAAGGGCGGTGTACAGCTCCTCGTCCAGAACCTTCAGCTTCTGCTTGTCATCAGCGATGGATTCTTCAATGGCAACGGACTTTGCCATATTCTCGGCGATCTGGGCATCGATGGGGGCGGAGTCTTCACCCTTCTTCTCTGCGCCCTTCTTCATGCCGAAGAGCTTGCCGTTTTCCTTGGAGATCTTGTTCTTCTCCGCAGTCTTGGATTCGGTGGAGGTCTTCAGACCACGGACCTGCACATCCAGCTCCAGAATCCGATCTACGGTTTCATCGCAGTCCACTTCCTTGGCCTTGAAACCGGCCTTGGCTGCGGCAGGATCTTCTTTGATTCTTCTGATGTCAATCATGTTATTCTACCTCTTTTGTAAGGGTTTCGTAGGCTTTTGTGCCGTTTTCACCCAAAATTTCCTTAAATTGTTCTAAGTTTTCCGTTTTTCCGCTTTCCATGGCGGCAAGGAGGGCTTCATAGGCTTCCAGAACCTTTGCCTGCTGTTCTTCGGCGGCTTCCAGTTCCTTGTTCTGCTCCTCCCATTCCTGTTGGAGGGCTTCCACATCGGCCGTCAGCTGCTCCACCTGCTGCTGGAGAAACTTCTTATCCTGAGTCAGTTCCAGATTTTCTTCCTGCAGCTGCTCTGCCTTGGCAATGGCGCTGGAGCTGGATTGGCTCAATTCGGTAATGGCGGTTTTTGAATCTCTCATCTGCCCAAGCATGGATAAAAGCACCAAAACAAAGGCAACAGCGAATAAAATCGCCACATACCGCAGAAGGGCAGACTTTCTGGTCTCGTCCAGACCGGTCTTTTCCGGCTGGTTGTTTTTCATTTCTTCGCTCATGGGGATACCTCTTATAATTTGCTGAGAGCTTCATACAGGCTCTGCAGGTCATCATCGCCGTAGAATTCCAGTTCCACACGGCCTTTCTTTCTGCCCCGGACGATCTTGACGCCCCGGTTCATGTGCTTGGAAAGCTCCTTCTCACACTCGGCCACATAGTCCACTTCCAGAGGATATTTCAGCTGCTCCACGGGCTTGGGCTTGGCCATGTTCTTGCACAGGGTCTCTGCCTGCCGCACAGACAGGCTCAGGGCCAGAATTTTCTGTACCGCCTGTTCCTGAGACGATGCACTGTGGAGCGCCAAAACAGCCCGGGCGTGTCCTGCGGACAAGGTTCCCGCAGCAACCATCTGGGTGATGGAAGCGGGCAAATTCAGAAGCCGCAAGGCATTGGCAACTGCCGGACGGGACTTGTCCACCCGTTGGGCGACCTCTTCCTGGGTCAGACCGTATTCCTCCATGAGCTGCTTGTAGCCAAGAGCTTCTTCCATGGGGTTCAGATCCTGCCGCTGGAGGTTCTCAATGAGCGCCAGCTCCAGAACGGTCTTGTCATCGGCTTCGATGACCGTCACAGGGACGTTGTCAAGACCTGCCATTCTGGCGGCGCGCCACCGCCGTTCACCGGCGATGATCTGATAGAAGCCGTTTTCGCTCTTGCGAACGGTCAACGGCTGGATAATGCCGTGCTGGGCAATGGACTGGCTGAGGGCTTCCAATTCCTCTTCATCAAAGAGCTTTCTGGGCTGCAGGGGATTGGGCTCTACCTTCTGCAGAGGCAGGGAGGTGATCTCCTCACTGCTGCTTTCGGCGTTGGAAAACAGTGCGTCCAGACCTCTGCCCAGACCTTTGCTGCTTTTCGGTGCCATCACAGGCCCTCCTTTTCCAGAATTTCATCGGCCAGGGCTTCATAAGCTGCTGCGCCTCGGCTGTACTTATCGTAGGCTGCCACCGGCAGACCGTGGCTGGGGGCTTCCGCCAGACGGACGTTCCGGGGAATGACCGTAGCATAGACCATGCCGGGGAAGTGGCGGCGGACTTCCTCTGCCACCTGCTGGGAGAAGTTGGTGCGTCCGTCGAACATGGTCAGCAGCACACCGAAAATATGAAGATCCGGGTTCAGACCCTTCTTCACCGCCCGGAGGGTCATCATCAGATCGGAGAGACCTTCCAGCGCATAGTATTCACACTGCACCGGCACCAGAATACTGTCGCAGGCACACAGGGCATTCAGGGTCAGCAGTTCCAGTGAAGGGGGACAGTCGATGAAAATGAAATCGTATTGGTCACGGACAGGCTCCAATGCCCGTTTCAGGGCAAATTCCCGGTTAGGGACAGCCACCAGTTCCACACCGGCACCGGAAAGTGCAGCGGCAGAGGGGATCACATCACCGAATTTGGTCTCGATGATGGCATCAGCTGCGGGGCAGTCGTTGATGACCAGATCGTAGGATGAGAATTTTGCCTGATTTTTATCCACGCCGAAACCGGAAGTGGCGTTGGCCTGGGGGTCAAAATCGCACAAAAGCACCTTTTTTCCCCGGCTGTGGAGGGCAGAAGCCACATTGACGGCAGAAGTGGTCTTGCCCACGCCGCCTTTCTGATTGACAAAGGAAATAATATGACCCATGAAATACCCTCCTTTCGGTCATCCTTCATTATACTGCCGATATTCGTAAAAGTAAACCTCTAATTGTTTTCCATGTTTCACGTGAAACAAAAAAGCTCCCGAAGGAGCTTTTAGTATTCCCGGATGACAGCCTTGACTTTTCCAATAATGGAGCAGGCACTGCCGTCGATGGGGTGATAAGCCGGGTTTTCCGGCAGAAGCCAGATACCGGTCTGATCCTTTTTGAACCGCTTGCAGGTGGCTTCGTCTTCCAAAAGGGCAATGACGATCTCGCCGTTTTCTGCCGTATTCTGGGGGCGTACCACCACCCGGTCGCCGTTGAGGATACCGGCGCCGATCATGCTGTCGCCTTGGATGGTCAGGGCAAAACAGCCTTCCTCGCCATCCCAGGGCAGACTGCCCTCAATGTTTTCCTGTGCCAGAATGGGATAGCCTGCCGTGACCACGCCCACAAGGGGAATTCGCCCCGGACGCTGGCTTTCGGGCAGAGAGATGGCACGGCGCTTGTTGCTGTCGCCCTGGATCTTTCCGGCTTTTTTCAGCTCCGTCAGATGATAGGACACTGTGGCAGTGGACTTCAGACCCACAGCGGCACAGATCTCCCGCACCGTAGGCGGATAGCCGTTTGCTTCAATAAATTCATTGAGGAATTCTAAAATTCGTTCCTGTTTGTCTGTGGTTCGTGCCATGGGATCACCTCTTTGGTGAGAGTATAGCACATTCCCTTGAAAATTGCAAACATTTGTTTGATATTTATATCCCGGAAAAATCCCAGTCGGGGATATATTCCTGGTTGGCAGAGGAAAATTCCTGCATATAGCCTTCGATGCCCCACAGGTTCATGTAGCTGAGAACAGCATCATATTCCTCTTCGGTGATGGTGCGGTCCAGACCGGGGATTTCCCTGGCCTTGCCCATGGGCACATACTGGCTCATAAGGCTGAACAGAATATCACCGGGTTTGAAATGGCTGTCTACCCAGTCCAGAACGCCCAGAGAATTGTCGATCTGACCGGGTAAAATCAAATGCCGCAAAATCATGCCTTTTTTCATAAGGTTATTTTCGATCTTGACTTTCCCCACCTGCCGATACATTTCCAATATGGCGGCAGAAGCGGTTTCCACATAGTTGGGGGCATGGGAAAGGGCTTTGGCAAGGGCGTTGTCGGAATATTTCATGTCCGGCAGGTAAATATCCACCAGACCCTCCAACTGTTTGAGAGTCTCCACGGACTCATAGCCGCCGCAGTTATAGACCACCGGCACAGTCAGCTTCGGCGTCAACGCAGGCAGAATGGAGGGCAGAAACTGGGTGGCGGTGACCAGATTGATATTGGAAACCCCCTGCTCGATGAGGTTTTCAAAGACTTTCCGCAGGTTCTTTGCCTCTTTGCCCAGACCTTTGTGGCTGATGTCCTCGTTCTGACAGAACACACAGCCTAAGGTGCAGCCGGAGAAAAAGACAGTGCCGCTGCCCCCTTCTCCGCAGAGGACAGGCTCTTCCCAGAAATGAGGGGCAGCCCGTGCGATTTTTACTTGGTCGGTCTGACCGCAGAAGCCGGTCTTCCCTGCTGTGCGATCCACGCCACAGCCTCTGGGACACAGATGACAGTTGGTATAATCCATAAGCATACTCCTTTGCAACTTATTATCCACCCCAAGGCATCCATTGTCAACGCTCTGTTTATGTGTTATTATAATGTATAATCCTTTCTATTTGTCGCGAAGCGACACAATCATTGTCAATTGTCAATTATCAATTGTCAATTGAAACGAGGTGCATGTTTCACGTGAAACAAAAAGATTATCCTGTCTATAAGGGGCAGGTTTTGGAAGTGGATATTGTCGCCTATACCTCCGAGGGTCACGGCGTGGCTCGGGTGGAAGGTCTGGCGGTATTCGTCACCGGCGCGCTGGAAGGCGAACGGGTGAAGATTCGCATTGCCCATATGGGTCATACAGCGGCCTACGGCGATGTGCTGGAGATTATAAAACCCAGCCCCCATCGGGTAGAGCCGGCTTGCCCCTATTTTGCAGATTGCGGCGGCTGTACCTTCTGGCACATGGATTATGAAGAAGAACTTCGCGCCAAAGCCCAGCGGGTGAAAGATGCCATGAACCGCATCGGCGGTCTGGGTCTGGAGGATGTGCCCATCACCGGCAGTCCTTCCGTGACCAACTACCGGAACAAAGCCCAGTACCCCGTGGGTCTGGTGGGAGGCAAGGCCGAAGCCGGCTTCTTCCGTCCCCGTACCCATCAGGTGGTGCCCATCCGTCAATGCCGAATCCAGGGCAAAGAAGCCGATGCCGCCAGAGAGACCGTCGTCCGCTGGATGCAGAAAAACAATGTGTCGGTTTATGACGAAAAAACGGGAAAAGGTCTCGTCCGTCACATTTATGTCCGTACCGCTATGGCAACAGGACAGGTATTGGTCTGTCTCGTTATTAACGGAGATGACATCCCGGCGGCCTCTCAGCTTGTGGACAACCTTGTGGAGAATGTGAATAAGTTCAATACTCTGTGCCTCAGCATCCACAAACGGCAAGGGAATGCGGTACTTGGAGATAAATTTAAAGAAGTTTACGGCCCCGGTTATATCGAAGATGAGCTGTGCGGTCTGCGGTTCCGTCTGAGTCCCCGATCCTTCTATCAGGTGAACCGGGACGGTGCGGAAGTCCTCTACGGAAAGGCGCTGGATTTTGCAGGCTTGACCGGCAAAGAGACGGTGCTGGATCTCTACTGCGGCACCGGCACCATTACGCTGGCACTTGCCAACCGAGCCGGGCGTGCCATCGGCGTGGAAATCATTGAAGCCGCCATCCGGGACGCCAAGGAGAATGCAAAGCGAAATCATATCGAAAATGCCGAGTTTTTCTGTGCAGATGCGGCAAAAGCGGCGAAAAAGTTCGCAGAAGACGGTATTAAACCCGATGTGATCGTGGTGGACCCGCCCCGAAAGGGTCTGGATGAGACAGTCATTTCCTCCATGGTGCAGATGGCACCGAAGCGGATCGTCTATGTCTCCTGTGATCCTGCCACCCTTGCCCGTGACTTGAAGCGTCTGGGGGAACAGGGCTACGAGACCGTCAAAGTCGAGGCCATGGATATGTTCCCCCGCTGCGCCCATGTGGAAAGCGTCGCGCTGCTGACGCTTTCCTCGATATAAATTCCTGAGGGAATTTATATCATATCGAAAACGAGCGCAGCGAGTTTATATCGAATTTGCGCAGCAAATATATCGAGCACCGAAGGTGCATATCGATAAAGAGGGATCAAATGGAACAGAACAAGAACTTACAAAAAAATTGATGCAGATACATTCAAACAGTTGATGAATATGTGTGGAAGCATCCGAAGAAGGTTGATTGCCTCAGTTACAACTGCCAAAAGCAAATAGATGAAAATGTCGATATAAATCTCTGGCGAGATTTTCGATATAGCCCTACGGGCTTCGATATGTACCAAGGCACTCGATATGCTGCCTGCGGCAGCGAGAAAAGGAGGAGCGCAAATGACCCAAAAAGAACGGATGGCGGCGGGGAAACTGTATACATCCGCAGACCCCCAGCTGCGCAGTGAGCATCTGAAAGCCAAGGAACGGACAAGAAAATACAATGCCACACTGGAGACGGAGGACGATCTCCGAAAGGAAATGCTGAAGGAGATTCTTGGCTCTGCCGGAGAAAATGCCTTCGTTGAGCCGCCTTTCCATTGCGATTACGGCATCAACACCTATGTGGGCAAAAATTTCTATGCCAATTACAATTTTACCCTGTTGGATACAGCCGATGTGACCATCGGCGATGAGGTTATGTGCGGCCCCAATGTGTCCATTTTTGCCGCGTCTCATCCCATTGATCCCGTCACCAGAGCCAGCGGTCTGGAATGCGGCAGACCGGTCAAAATCGGCGATTATGTCTGGATCGGCGGCAATTCCGTCATCTGTCCCGGTGTGACCATCGGAAATAATGTGGTCATCGGCGCAGGCAGTGTGGTCTGCAAGGATATTCCCGATAATGTGGTGGCGGCAGGCAATCCCTGCAGCGTCATCCGGGAAATTTCCGATGAAGAAAAACAGTTCTGGCGCGATCAGGCGGCAGAATGGTATGCAGAATGCAAAATGCAGAATGCAGAATAAAGGAACGGCTTGCCAGAAGGTGAATTGCCGCTTGCGGCAAGAGAAGCCACTCTGGAGTGCGGGCTTTCAGCCCGCGCAATGACCTTCTTTTGTGCGTGTCATTCCGAGGAGGCGAAGCCTCCGTGGGAATCCGCAATCCCTTAAAAGGAGTATATATATGAAATACGAAGTCATCTCTTTAAGCGAAAAATACCCCAAACTGGGCGAAAAGGCCTATGTAGAGTGCTATATTCCCTCTCTTTTCACCAATGCAGACCCTGTTTTCAACGAGCAGAAATGGCCTGCCATGGTGGTCTGTCCCGGCGGCGGCTATGGATTTGCCAGCGACCGGGAGGCAGAACCCATCGCTCTGCAGTTTACGGCGGAAAACTACCGTGTATTCGTGGTGCGCTATTCCTGCGCCCCTGCCTGCTTCCCCCAGCAGCTGCGGGAAGTGGCGGCAGTCATGGAGCTGATTTACGAAAACGCGGAAAACTGGAACATCGATACCAAAAAAATCTCCATCATCGGCTTCTCTGCAGGCGGACATCTGGCAGCCCAGTACTCCAATCGCTGGAACTGCCCGGAAATCCGGGAAATCTTCCCCAAGAGCAAGCCTGTGGCGGCAGCAGTCCTCTCCTACCCCGTCATCACCGCTGATGAGAAGTACACCCATGCCGGAACCGTTCAGAACTTCAACGGCCCCGGCGCCTCCTGCGAGGAGCTGGTGACAGCGCAGACCCCTCCCACCTTCCTGTGGCACACGGCGGAAGATGCCACAGTTCCCGTGGAGAACAGTCTGTTCTATGCCAAGGCCCTCAGTGCCCATAAGGTGCCCTACGAACTGCACATCTATCCCAAGGGCTACCACGGCCTTGCCACCGCCGACGGTGTGACCAATATTGCCGATGACCCGTGGATCAGACGGGCGGCCGACTGGATGGACGAAGTCAAAAGCTGGCTGAAGTTGGTATTATAATGAATCCCCGATCACCTCTGTCACATACAATGGACAGAGGTGATTTTTTTGATCTATGTGGTACAGCCAGGTGATACCCTCTTTTCTATCGCAAGGCGGTTCGGCGTCACCACCGCTTCCATCCGAAACCGCAATCAGATCCCCATCGGTGCGCCCCTGGTGGTGGGGCAGGCACTCCTTATATTAAATAGTATAAAAGATACACCTCTGACCATCCAAGCCAACGGCTATGCCTACACCTTCATCAGTCCCTATGTCCTGCGGGAGCATCTTGCCAATTTGAATCTGCTGTCGGTGTTCTCCTATGGCTTTTTGCCGGACGGCACTTTGCTCCCTCCCATTCTGGGCGACGGCCGGCTCCTGCAGGCGGCAAGGCAGGCAGGTGTGGAGGCTTCTCTGGTGCTGACCCCCTTCGGTCCCGACGGCCAGTTTAATAATGTATTGGTCAATGCCCTTCTGCGGAACCGATCTGCCCAGGAGCGATTGATCTCTCAGCTGCAGACCACCATGACCCAAAAGGGTTATGCCGAACTGAACATCGATTTCGAGTTCGTTCTGGCAGAGGATCGTGTTCCCTTTGCCGATTTCGTGCAACTGGCAGCGGATACATTGGAATATCGGGTCTCCGTCTGCCTTGCCCCCAAGACCTCTGCCGACCAGCAGGGAATTTTAGTCTCCGGTAAGGACTATTCCCTTCTGGGTCAGGCGGCAGATCGGGTTCTGCTCATGACCTATGAGTGGGGTTATAAGTACGGCCCTCCCCTTGCCATCGCTCCCATTGATCGGGTACGGCAGGTGGTGGAGTACGCCCTGACGGAGATCCCGGCGGAGAAGATCAGTCTTGGCATGGCAAACTACGGCTACGACTGGCCTCTGCCTTTCGAACAGGGGCAGACCGTGGCAAGAACCATCGGCAATGTAGAGGCCATCGAGCTGGCAAGGCGCGTGGGAGCGGAGATCCAATTCGATGAACTGTCCCAATCCCCCTTTTTTACTTATACCAACCGGGGCATCGACCATGTAGTGTGGTTCGAAGATGTGCGCAGTTGGCAGGCAAAATTTGACCTTGTAAAGGAATTTTCCCTCACCGGCGTGGGGATCTGGCAGATCGCATCCCTATATCGTGCCGGATTTGCGCTTTTAGGCGAGAACTTCCGCTATCCGTAGGGGTTCTTTTGGTCAAAACACACAACTTCTTGTGTTGCCGAAAAAATTGCAAAAAAACCTTGAAAAAAAGCAAAAAAGTGGTTGACAAAGGTGGAAAAAGTTGGTATTATATGCAAGCTGCGTGTGAGCGCGGCTGCCATGAGCGAAAAAATTGAAAAAGAAACGAAAAAAGTTCTTGACAATGGAAAACGGTTGTGGTATTGTAAATGAGTTCCGCTGAGTTGGGAAACCGGCGATGAAGCGGGGCGATTTTCCGGTGAAAAGCACCGGAGTGTACCTTGTAAATTAAACAACGTAAACATGAACAAGCACCTTGGACAATTTTATTAAAAGTTGTTCTTGTCAAACAGAAATGTTGAATGCGAGAATAGCCAACGAAAATTCTTGAGTATATTGCTAAGAGCAAATGCTTGATAAAGATTTTAGAAGCCCGTAAGGGTTTTTAAGATACCATTTATTGAGAGTTTGATCCTGGCTCAGGACGAACGCTGGCGGCGTGCCTAACACATGCAAGTCGAACGGAGTTCTCTGGATCAAGGCTTCGGCCAAGTGAATTTGAACTTAGTGGCGAACGGGTGAGTAACGCGTGAGCAACCTGCCTTTCAGAGGGGGACAACAGTTGGAAACGACTGCTAATACCGCATAACACATTCGGGGGGCATCCCCTGAATGTCAAAGATTTATCGCTGAAAGATGGGCTCG
>JAZNLL010000097.1:0-23811 GCA_045579045.1 Candidatus Avilachnospira sp. | reverse complement strand
GGAAATCACCGATGCAGAAGGCAATGTGCAGAACATCCAGGCCAGCGTTGTCTGCTATCTGAAGAGAGGTCTTGCAGGTTCTACCAATGTCAAGCAGCTCAATATGTTCAGATCTATGTGCTACTACAACCAGGTTGCTAACAGCTTCTTCGGTCTGTAATTGAAGCAAAAATTGACTAAGCTCAATCATTGTCATAAAGCTTATCTTGAACAAATTATCTGAGGCTGACTTCTTTACACAGCGGAGCTGGGTGCTTTTGCATCCAGCTCCGTTTATGGTTGTCGTATATATCTTAGAATTGGAAAATATCGTTTGTGATTACACGGAGTAGACGCAAAATACCCCTAATGCAGTGGAATAATTTTCTGCATTAGGGGGTAATCTGATTATTGTCTTGCTTAGGGTGCTTATATATAACCTTCTGCACACAGAAGCTCAGCCAGAAGGACCGCGCCACCGGCTGCACCGCGGAGGGTGTTATGGGACAGGCAAACGAACTTATAGTCATACTGAGAGTCGGGACGCAGACGACCGATGCAAACAGCCATGCCGTTCTCGGTCATGCGATCCAGTTTGGTCTGAGGACGGTTATCTTCCTCAAAGTAGTGCAGGAACTGCTTGGGTGCGGAAGGCAGCTCCAGCTCCTGTGCACGGCCTGCATATGCAGCCCAGTCAGCCTTGATCTGCTCAATGGAGGGCTTTTCTCCATCAAACTTCATAAACACAGCGGCCATGTGGCCGTTGCTGGCGGGAACGCGGATGCACTGAGCGGTAATGGAGGGACCTTCGGCATTGACGATCTTGCCGTCTTCAATGTGACCCCAGAGCTTCATGGGCTCACGCTCGGATTTTTCTTCCTCACCACCGATGTAGGGGATAACATTGTCGATCATCTCGGGCCAGGTTTCGAAGGTCTTTCCTGCGCCGGAAATTGCCTGATAGGTGCAGACCAGGGAATTACCCAGACCGTACTTCTTCAGAGGATGCAGGGCAGGGATGTAGCTCTGCAGACTGCAGTTGGACTTAACAGCAATAAAGCCACGCTTGGTACCGAGACGCTTTCTCTGTGCTTCGATAACCTTAATGTGGTCTGCGTTGATTTCGGGCACGACCATGGGGACATCTTCGGTCCAGCGGTGAGCGGAGTTGTTGGAGACGACAGGACACTCCAGCTTGGCATAGCGCTCTTCCAGAGCCTTGATTTCGTCCTTCTTCATATCGACAGCGCAGAAAACGAAATCGACCATAGCTGCGATCTTCTCTGCATCAGCGTCTGCATCCATGACCACCATAGAGGCAGCCTTCTCGGGCATGGGATCTTCCATGGCCCAGCGAGCACCGACAGCATCCTGATAGGTCTTACCGGCACTGCGTGCGCTGGCAGCCAGAGCAGTCAGCTCAAACCAGGGATGATTGCTGTTCAGCATGACAAAGCGCTGACCGACCATACCGGTTGCACCGACGATACCAACTTTGTACTTTTTCATAAAAATCGCTCCAATCTGTACGCTTTTCTCAAGTTATGGTTGCAGGAAAAGCGGGAATGTACTATAATAGTCGCTGACGAAATGACCATATTGTGTATTTCTGTGGTGGTCATGTGTCCGTCAATGCGACAATGATATCACAGAAGGCACTATATGTCAATCAAAAGGAATGTAGAATTCAGACCGATAACAGAGGGCTTTATTGTTGAAAACACATGATTTTTTCTATGAATTGCCGGAGGAGCTGATTGCACAGACACCTCTGGCCCGCCGCGACACCTCGCGTTTAATGACATTGGACAGGAATACCGGAAAAGTGGAGCATAAACACTTCTTTGATATTGTGGAAATGCTTTCTCCCGGGGACTGTCTGGTGTTGAATAATTCCAGAGTGCTTCCTGCAAGATTGCTTGGTCATCGGGTTCCCACTATGGGAGCTGTTGAGGTGCTGTTGTTGAAGGATAAAGGCGATGGTGTCTGGGAGTGTCTGACCAAGCCGGGCAGAAAGACCCAACCGGGAACGGAATTGGCCTTTGGCGACGGAAGCTTGACCGCAACTGTTGTCGGGGCCTTGGAAACCGGAAATAAGCTGGTAAAGTTCCATTATGAGGGAATTTTTCTTGAGGTGCTGGAACGTCTGGGAAAAATGCCTTTGCCACCTTATATAAA
Source organism: Candidatus Avilachnospira sp. (assembly GCA_045579045.1). Taxonomy (GTDB): domain Bacteria; phylum Bacillota; class Clostridia; order Oscillospirales; family Oscillospiraceae; genus Avoscillospira. The sequence continues at coordinate 21,654 of JAZNLL010000097.1, read as the reverse complement.
AGAGGAGCTTGAGGACGGAGAGCGGTATCAGACCGTCTATTCCAAAGTCAACGGCTCGGCTGCCGCACCAACCGCAGGACTGCATTTTACAAAGGAACTTCTTGAAAAGATTGAAGCCAAGGGCATTAAACTGGCCTACGTAACGCTTCATGTAGGTCTGGGTACCTTCCGTCCCGTGAAAGCCGATGAGATTTCCGAGCATCATATGCATTCCGAATTCTGCACGATCTCGAAAGAAACTGCTGATGTCATTAACGAGACCAAACGCAATGGAGGCCGCGTGATCTGCGTTGGTACTACGTCCTGCAGAACGTTGGAATCTCTGGCAGGGGAGGACGGCACTTTTGAAGAACGTTCTGCCTGGACAGAAATCTTCATCTATCCCGGCTATCGCTTTAAGGCCATGGATGCGCTGATCACGAATTTCCACCTGCCGGAGAGTACTCTTGTTATGCTCGTTTCTGCATTTGCTGGAAGGGAAGCGGTTCTGAATGCCTATAATGAGGCGGTTCGTGAAAAGTACCGATTCTTCTCTTTCGGTGATGCCATGTTTTTGTATTAATAAATTACAGCGTTTTCCGAACTATTTCGTTCTGGTTTGCACTGTTTGCTTGAACTTTTTGTGAGATTACTGAATGTTTTGTGTCCTTACATAAAGGAATGCGATGTTTTCTGTGTTTGAATTGTGTTAGAATATCATGGGTTGTTTGTTGATTTTGTTGCTTTTTTACTATAGAAGTTTCTATGATTTCAGTTTTTTCTGTGATAATAGCTTTTTCTTTCATAAACTTACCACCCGATGTTTATAAAAATCGACAAAAAGTGTATACAAAAATAGTGTATAGAGACTGAATAATCATCCTTAGAGCTCAGTTTTATGCTTGTGCATCAGCAATGAATAGCGTTCTTGCCAAATTTTGATTTAATGAAACCGGAGGTGTAGTATGCTACAACCCAAGTTAACGAGTGTTGAGGTCATTGGTCAGTATCTGCTTCGTCTGGAGTATGAGACCGGTGAAATCAAGCAGTTTGATGTTGCACCTTATATTACCGGGTCATGGTATGGAAAACTTAACGATGAAGACTATTTAAAACGGTCCATTTGGCTTCGGATCGATACGGTGTCGCATGGGGTAATGGACAAGATATTGCTCCGCATGAATTGTACGAGGCCAGTATAAATTTGTCAAAGTAGATACACAGATATATATTATTGACTTTAGTTGTTAATTTGTTAAGATATAAGTATAGCAAAGAGTGCTTGCAGAGGTGATCGTATGGTCATTAAGTATTCAAGAGATGCATTAAAGTTTTTGAGCAAATTAGATCGTCATTCTGTTTTGCGAATTCAGTCGGCCATAAAGGGACTAACTAAAACCCCACCGATCGGGGACATAAAACAAATGCAAGGATATAATGACAACCGGAAGCGACTTCGTGTTGGTTCGTGGAGAGTAATATATAAATACGGAGAAGAACAGCAAGTTGAAATTCTATTTATCATCGATATTGGAAACCGTGGTGACATTTACAAGTAAGGAGGGGTATTGATGTCTGAAATTGCTATGAATGCAGCCAAAATGCTTGATATGCTGCCGGACGAGGATAAGAATTTTGCTTATGAATTTATCAAGAAGCTCGTACTTGCCTGGGACCCTGATTTTACTAAAGTGACACCTGAGGAACGAGCAAAAATTGAAGATGCGGAAAAAAGTGGCTTTATAGCTGAGGATGAAATTGATTGGAGTAATCTCTCAAAGTATGCCAATTGACCACACAGTAAGTTCGAGGCGGATCTCTTCCGCCTCGTTTTATCTTGCAATAGATGTGAAAAATGGTTATAATATCGCTAACTGTGAATTATATTCAGTATATTCAGTTAAATGGTAACATCCTATATCCCGTAAACATCGATGATGCTATGTTTATTTCCTGATGGAGGAAAGTTATGTTTAAGGTAAAGAAAACAGAGGGACGTGCCAGACGGGGTGAATTTACCTGTCCTCACGGCACGGTCCAAACTCCGGTGTTTATGAATGTCGGAACGCAAGGTGCTATCAAGGGTGCTTTGAGCGCCGCCGATCTGGAGAAGATCGGAACCCAGGTAGAGCTTTCCAACACCTATCATCTCCACCTTCGACCCGGCGACAAGGTTGTCAAGCAGATGGGTGGTCTGCATAAGTTCATGACTTGGAACGGACCTATTTTGACTGATTCCGGTGGATTTCAGGTTTTTTCTCTTTCTTCCTTGCGTAAAATCAAGGAGGAAGGCGTCTATTTTGCATCACATATTGACGGCCACAAGATCTTCATGGGACCTGAGGAGAGTATGCAGATTCAGTCCAATCTTGGCTCTGATATTGCGATGGCTTTTGACGAGTGTGTGGAGAATCCTGCGCCTTACGACTATGTGAAAAAATCATGCGAGCGAACCTATCGTTGGCTGGAACGCTGTAAAGTAGAACTGGAACGGCTTAACAGTCAGCCTGACGCAGTCAATCCAGGTCAGGTTCTGTTTGGTATTAATCAGGGCGGAACCTACCCTGATCTTCGCATCTGGCATATGAAGGAAATCGCCAAGCTGGATTTGCCCGGTTATGCCATCGGCGGCTTAGCTGTGGGTGAGAGCACGGAAACCATGTACGAGATCATCGATGCGGTGGAACCCTACATGCCCAATGACAAGCCCAGATACTTGATGGGTGTTGGTACACCGTCTAATATTATTGAAGGTGTTGCCAGAGGCATTGATTTCTTCGACTGTGTTATGCCGGCACGAAATGCCCGTCACGGCAGACTGTTCACATGGCAGGGCGCCATCAATATGAAAAACGCCAAATATGAATTGGATACGACACCAATTGATCCTGAGTGTGACTGTCCTGTTTGTAGACGCTATACCAAGGCCTATATCCGCCACCTGTTTAAAGCAGAGGAGATGCTGGCCATGCGTCTTTGCGTTATGCACAATCTCTATTTCTACAATAAATTGACGGAATGCATTCGTGAAGCTCTGGATGAAGGCCGTTTCGAGGAATTCCGTGCGGAGTATTCTGAGAAGCTCAATCGGAAAATTTAGTTTTATGCTTGCATTTATGCAAGGTTGTCATTATAATAGTATCACTATACTTACGGAGGCTTAATTATGTTTTTAACTGCAACTGCACCTGCTGAAGGCGGCGCTATGGGCATGCTCCCCATGCTGCTTATCATGATCGTCGTGTTCTACTTCTTCCTCATTCGTCCTGAGAACAAGAAGAAGAAGGAAGCTAACGAGATGCGCAACGCATTGAAGGTCGGCGATAACATCACTACCATCGGCGGTATCGTTGGTGATGTGGTCAGCGTTAAGGAAGACAATATCGTCATCGAGACCGGCGCTGATAAGGTTCGTGTGGAATTTGCCAAGTGGGCTGTTTCTACCAACAACACCGCTGTTAAGGCTGCTGCCAAGGCTAAGGAAGAAGCTCTTGCTGCCAGAAAGGCTGCCAAGAAGGAAAAGAAGTAAGAAATTTAAATCGCTGCCGAAAGGCAGCGATTTTTTTGTCAAAATGCTGTTTCTCCTCATAGTATGGATTAAATATCACCGAAGGAGCGAGGGTAATGGCTGAGGTATATCTCTCCGAATTGAATACAGGTGACTGCATGGCTGTGCAGACACTTTCGCTGTGCACAGACTTCAGACAACGGCTTCAGGATCTCGGTATGCTGCCCGGCAGCAGTGTTGTTTGTGCTTACATAGCGCCATCCGGTTCTCCAATGGCCTTCTGGGTCAAAGGTGCATTGATCGCACTGCGAAAGGACGATTGCTGCAGAATAAGGGGTGTTCGGTGCTGTGAATGAGTTTGTTGTGAAGAAGAAGGCTCCTGATGATGTTGTAATTGCGCTGGTGGGTAATCCAAATGTAGGGAAGAGTACTCTGTTCAACGGGCTCACCGGATTGAATCAGCATACAGGGAACTGGCCGGGAAAAACGGTTTCGATTGCACAGGGGAGATATACATACAAGGGAAAGGGTTACATACTGGTTGATCTGCCGGGGACATATTCCTTGTTTTCACAATCTGAGGAAGAACGGGTTGCTGTGGAATTTATTTGTTCCGGGCAGGCAGACTGTACATTGGTGTTGGCAGATGCCACCTGCCTTGAGCGAAACCTGAACCTGATCCTGCAGGTTATGGAGATAACCGATCGGCTGCTGGTGTGTGTCAATTTAATGGATGAAGCAAAGCGCAGACATATAGATGTTGATTTAAACCTGCTGGAGCGGCAGCTTGGTGTTCCTGTGGTCGGAACATCTGCAGGAAGCGGTCAAGGGCTCAAAGAACTGCAGGAGCGATTAAGAAATCTTTCTGACGGGTTTACAGTTGCCAGACCCAATCGGTTGGACAGCGGGGAGATGAATGCGGAAGAAATTGCTTCTGCCTTGAATAGAAGAGCGAGCGAAATCGCAAAGCAGTCGGTAAGGTCTGAGAAATTAAATCATAGCACGATCGTAGATCGAATTGCTTTGGGTAAGTGGAGCGGCAGACTCATTTTGCTTTTGCTTCTCTTTGCTGTATTCTGGATTACGATACAGGGTGCTAACTATCCTTCCAAGGCTCTGCAAACGGCCTTCGACGCTCTGCTGGTATACCTGAAAATTTGGTGTAATAATCTGCCGTTTTGGTTGCAGAGCTTTTTGTTGGATGGTATTTACATGACGGTAACACGCGTGGTTTCCGTTATGCTGCCTCCCATGGCGATTTTCTTTCCCTTATTTACAATCTTAGAGGACTTCGGATATCTGCCGAGAGCGGCTTTTTTGATGGATCGAAGTTTTCAGCGTTGCGGCGGTTGCGGCAAGCAGGTTCTGACTATGGCCATGGGGTTTGGCTGTAATGCTGTGGGTGTCATGGGCTGTCGGATTATATCCTCTCCCAAAGAGAGACTCTTGGCAATCGTGACAAATTCCTTGGTGCCATGCAACGGTAGATTTCCGGCTATGATTACGCTGATTGGCTTGTTCTTCGCCGATAACGGGCTATGCGCTGCCTTGATTCTGACAGCCTTTGTGCTGTTTTCAGTCGGCATGACCTTCCTGTCCTCAGCACTGCTGAACCGCACAGTTCTGAATAATCAAGATACGCGTTTCGTTTTGGAATTGCCGCCGTACAGAAGACCAAAGTTCGTAAGAATAATTGTGCGCTCCTTGTTGGATCGGACTGCCTTTGTGCTTGGCAGAGCTGTATCTGTGTCGGTGCCGGCAGGTGCTGTGATCTGGGCGCTGCAGAATGTTTCGGTTGAGGGAACCTCACTCCTTTCGTATGTTGCTAACTGGCTTCATCCTGCAGGTTTGTTTCTCGGCATGAACGGCGTGATTTTGCTTGCGTTCATTTTGTCTTTTCCTGCAAATGAATTATTGCTGCCATTGGTCGTTATGATCTTGCATGGAGGATATCTGCAGGAGACCTCAGTGTTGGCATTGGGCGAAATGCTTCACGGTGCAGACTGGACAGCTAAGACAGCACTGTGCGTTCTGGTGTTCATCCTGTTTCATTGGCCATGCGGAACGACGTTGCTGACGGTGCGGAGGGAATCCGGGTCATGGGCTTGGACGGCTCTGTCCGCTGTACTTCCAACGTGTATCGGTATTCTGTGTTGTCGCTTGATTGTTTGTATATTTTAAGTAAAAATTTTTTCATATCGTTGAAATTCAAATTGTAAGGTGTTAAAATGTAACAAAAGGGGTGACAGATTCATGCAGGAAGGTAAAATCATTCAATCGGTAGCAAAAGCTATGAAGCTTCTGGATATTCTGGCTGCGTCTGCCGGCCCGTTGAGTCTTGCAGAAATCAGCGTAATGACCGGTTGGCCGAAGAGCACCATCCATGGATTGCTTTCTACCATGCGGGAAACCTCTGTGGTGTCGCAGGATACGGAGGGAAGATATATGCTTGGCATCCGACTCTTTGAGTACGGCTGCACGCTTAGTAATTCCTGGAATATCATTGAAACGGCAAAACCCTTTATTCAGCACGTCTCTTACCACACGGGAGAAGCGGTATTCCTGTCCATTCTGGACAGGGGAGAGGTCATTACTCTTGACCGTGCAGAGAATAGAATTGGTCTTCCCATGTCTGCGGAAATGGGCTGCCGCCTGCCTGTACATTGTACCTCTCAGGGTAAGCTGTTCTTATCCTACATGACCGAAGAAGAGCAGGATCAGCTTTTGAGCAGAACCGAGCTCCTTGCCTATACCCAGCACACTATAGTCACAAGAGATCAGCTCCAAAAAGAATTTTCTAAGATCCGTCAGCAGGGCTATGCTATCGAAAACGGAGAATATAAGGTTGGTTTGAGATCGGTTGCGGCCCCCATATTTGATACGGATGGAAATGTTCGTTATGCAATCGGCATTATTGGCATGTTCCGCCAGCTTGAAACGGATCGTTTTGAGAAGGCGGTGCAGGTCGTGCGGGAAACAGCAGATAAAATTTCAAAAGAACTTTAAGAAGGAGGCGGGTATCCGCCTCCTTTTGTTATAATTGGAATAAAAATACAGGTGTTTGTTCTGCCATTTCAGACATACTAATCCCGTAATCCAACAAAGGGGGATAAAGATATGAACAGCAAAGCAAACAAGTCCATTGAATGTACTGTCAGCCAGTGTGCCCATCACTGCGATCTGGAGAACTACTGCTCTCTGAACAAGATCGTCGTCGGCACTCATGAGAGCAATCCTACAGTCGATCAGTGCACCGACTGCCTGTCTTTCGCAAGAAAGTAAAAGGTGACGGAATGCCTCTCCGGCTTGTGCCGGGGAGGCCTGTGCCGGTACATACGCACTCATCTGCCAAAAGCGCTTCTGATGATTTGAAAAGGCCGATAGTTTTCATCCATCCATTTGTTTATAATTAAGGCGCTGCCAAGCAGAATATATAGAGAAACCTGTATCCATAGAATTCCCAAAATCAGAAGTCCTACACCACCATAATTCGCTTGATAGGACTGAAAATGGTTTACATAAATTGAAAACAAAGAAGATGTTGCAGATAAGGAAAATGCGGATAAGATACCGCTGAAGAGGCATCTTCGAAAGCTCAGCCGAATTCCCGGAAGAACGCGATACAGAAGCGTGAGCAGCATACATAACAGCACAGAGGCACAGAGAAACCGCAGCGTGTGAAGAGCCCTCGTGAAGTTCGCAGGAGGAAAGAAGACGGATATTACGTGTTCTCCGAAGATCTGTACCGAAAGAGTAAAAGCCAAAATTACAGACAGAATCACGAACCCCAGCATTGCTTCCATTCTGCGGCGCATAAAGCCTATTTCCGTGTGTATGCAGAGAATTTCCGACAGACCGTCTGCTATGGAAGCAATGCCCCTGGATGCCGTCCATAGGGTCAGAATGGCCCATAATGATACAAGAGCGACAGAATTTTTCGGCACAGACACCTCGAATATGAAATTGGCTATAGTATGAAATTTTTGGGGCAGAATTTGCTCCAATACCTGCTGTAAATAAGATATAGATGCAGGAAAAAAGCGAAGGATTGAAAGCAGCAGCGCTGTGGCAGGCAGCAAGGAAAGCAGCATGTAAAAACCGGATGCAGCGGTGTAGATGGAAATATGGCTGCTCAGGAATGGCTGCCACAGCTGTTTAAGAATTTTCCATCGTTTCTTAAAATTCCTTTTCATACTATATATAGACAAAACACTCCTGTTTATGATATAGTGTATACAAGCGTTTGCTGAAAGAGAGGAGCAGTACATATGAAGTGTCCTTATTGCGGTTATCAGGAGAGCAAGGTTGTTGATTCCCGACATTCCGATGATAATACTTCCATTCGTCGGAGAAGAGAGTGCCTTTCCTGTCAGAAGAGATTCACCACTTATGAAACAGTTGAGAGCCTGCCCATGATCGTTGTCAAGAAGGATGAAAGCCGGCAGTCCTTTGACCGTAACAAGATCCTCAACGGTATGGTCCGTGCTTGTGAAAAACGACCTGTTACAATGGCTGCTCTGGAAGCTGCTGCTGATGAGATTGAGCAGATTGTCCAGAACTCTTTGGATCGCGAAGTTTCCACGGAGCTGATCGGCGAGCTGGTTATGGAACGCCTGAAGCCCTTGGATGAAGTCGCCTATGTGCGCTTTGCATCTGTCTATCGTCAGTTCAAGGATATCAACAGCTTCATGCACGAACTAAACAAAATTCTTCAGGAAAAGTAATATATAAGGTGCTGCGAAAGCAGCACCTTGTTGTTTACATAATGTTCTGCAATGTCAGTTTCTCCATTTCCTGAACATGCATCAGCCTTGCAATCAGCGCTTTGCAGTTGCTGAGAAAGTCATCCTGATCCTCTGTTGTTGCATAGGATTCCAAGCGTGCAAATTCCTCCGTTACATTGTCAATTTCGTCATGACGGAGTACAGTACCAAAGAACAGCTGATGACTCTCCCATGATTTAGAAGCTTCTTTTATGATTTCCTGGGTTTGTGTGTCATTTCCTGCCAATTCTGTTTCGATGGCTTTTTCCAGAATTTGCGCTGTCTCATCCACAGTTTTGATTACGCAGCTGGCGGAGTAAACGCAAAGCAGCAGCATAATAAGGAAACAGGAAGTACTGATAAAAATGAATTTCATTGTGCCTCCGATTTGATTGAAAGATAAGTTTTACCTGAGGGTTCTACAGTCAGCAGATAGACATTGTTTATGCTGCTTCCATGCTGTCTCAGATACTGTTGCAGCCAGCGTTCATCCCGTCCGGATATTCTCAGGTTCTCCTTCAACAGTTTTCCGCCGCTGATGATCGTGACCGGCAAAGAAAGTTCCTGTCTTTGTATATTCATATCCTGTGGCGTCAGCGGCTGGAATTCCGGGTATGTCAAGGCGCTGAGCTGACCGTTTGCCTCCAGAATTGCATATTTAACGGTATCGAGATCAGTTATTTCTTTTTCTCGCAATAGTTCCGTCAGCTCATCGGGAGTCAGTCTGGTTTTCTTCAGATTTTCCTGCAGAATTTTTCCGTTTTCCATCAAAATGACAGGTCTTCCGCAGAACAACTTGCGAACAGTAATAGAATAGTAGGACAGGGAAGAGAGAAATATTTCCAGAAACAGAACCGTGAAGATGGGTATCAACCCGGATAGAAGGGGAATTCCCAGATCCTGCATGGGCACGGCGGCCAGATCCGCGACCAGCATGGTAACAACAAATTCTGAAGCCTCCATCTGTCCAAGCTGCCGCTTGCCCATCATACGGATAACAACGATCAGGATCAGATAGAGAAGAAAAGAGCGGATCAGCCCCACCAACAATGGACTCACCTCAATTTTCGCAGTTTTTACCAGTATGCCTCATTTTTTTGAGAACATACATTCTAAAAAGAACTGTTAAAACACCGGTACTTATGATATAATGAAGAAAATAAGAATAAGGAGTTAAGTTATGGAACATTCTCCCGAAAATCTGGAACATCTGAGCAACGAAGCGCAGGCTCCTGAAGAGAAGAAAAAATATACCTCCAGACCCAAGAGTCATTTGATTTTGGCATGGGTCTTGATTGCGGTCGTTCTGTTTGCCTTTTTAGGTATGTGCTACTGGATGGTCGCCTACGGAAGGGTTTAATATGCGTCTGCTATTTGATTTGTTTGTCTCCTTCTTTAAAATCGGTTTGTTTACCTTTGGCGGCGGTTATGCCATGCTGCCCATGCTGCAGCGTGAGGTGCAGGACCGTCATGGCTGGGTGACAGAAGAGGAAATCTTGAATTATTATGCCATCGGTCAATGCACTCCCGGCGTGATTGCCGTCAATACAGCAACTTTTGTCGGAACAAAACTGGCAGGTGCTGTTGGCGGTGCCGTTGCGACTCTGGCTGTGGTATGTCCCTCTGTGATCATCATTACCGTCATCAGCACCGTGCTCAAGAATTTTTCTGAAATTGTTGTTGTGCAGCATGCATTTGCCGGTATTCGCGTTGCGGTTGCAGCTCTGGTAGTAAGTTCTGTCTGGAAACTCTACCGTAAGGGCGTGAAAGGTGCTCTGGCCAACGGTATTTTTGCGGCATCTCTGCTCCTTGTGGTGCTTCTGGATCTGTCTCCTGTGTGGGTGGTTTTGGCGGCACTTATTTTGGGTGTTGTCCGCACATGGAAAGGAGCAGGGAAGAGATGAAATACTTGCTGCTTCTGATCGAATTCTTCAAAACAGGCCTGTTTGCCATTGGTGGTGGATTGGCGACGCTTCCGTTTCTCAGCCAAATGGGGGAGAAGTACGGTTGGTTTTCTCAGGAAGAGCTGGCCAATATGTTGGCAGTTTCTGAATCGACCCCCGGCCCCATCGGTGTCAATATGGCTACCTATGTCGGTAATACGACCGGCGGTGTTTTGGGCGGTATCGTGACGACCTTGGCTTTGATTTTGCCGTCATATCTCATTATTCTCCTTGTCAGCAAAATTCTGAACCGGTTCCGTGATAACCGCTATGTGCAGGGTGCCATGACGACGCTGCGGCCGGCCTCTGTCGGTATGGTGGCAGCTGCTGTGCTTGGTGTGCTGCAGTCTGTTCTTATCAATATGGATGCGGTCATTGCCATGGATTGGCTGAGAATGGTGCAGCCTGTGTGTCTGGTGCTGTTTGCAATTCTCCTCTTCGGCTGTTTCAAATTCAAGAAACTGCATCCTGTTGTCTTTTTGGCAATAGGTGCCATTGCAGGTATTGTGTTAAAACTCTGAGGTTTTGTATGCGAATTTTAGGTATTGACCCCGGTTATGCCACCATCGGTTTCGGTGTGGTGGATGCCCATCGAGGCAGTTTGCGACTGTTGCAGTACGGTGTGATCACGACTCCGCCGGAGCTGCCCTTTGCTGAACGTCTGAGGGTAATTTATGATGATATGAACCACTTGATGGATGCCATGGAGCCGGACGTTATGGCAATTGAAGAACTCTTCTGGGGACATAACGTAACGACCGGCATCGGTGTTTCTCATGGCAGAGGTGTGATATTGCTCTCCGCTGTGCAAAGAGGCTTGCCCATCAGCGAATATACTCCCATGCAGATCAAGCAGGCGGTTGTCGGTTACGGAAATGCGACAAAACTGCAGGTTATGGACATGACCAAGCGACTGCTCCATATGGAAAAAGTAGCCCGTCCGGATGACGCGGCAGATGCGATTGCTGTGGCTTTGTGCCATGCTCGTTCTGCTACAAGTTTGTTATACGGACTGGATAAGAAAGAGTGATAGGATGTTTTATTATCTCAATGGAGTCATTTCTGCCATAGAGGCAAATCTGGCTGTTGTAGACTGCGGCGGTGTGGGTTTCGCCTGTAACACCACCGGTTATACCCTTTCCCAGCTGCAGGTCGGAAAGCAGAAGAAACTGTTCACCCACTGCAATGTCCGTGAGGATGCCTTTGATATTTACGGTTTCTCCACAAAGGAGGAATTGTCTTGTTTTGAGCGTCTGATCGGTGTTTCCGGTGTCGGTCCCAAGGCAGGTCTGGCGATCTTGTCTGCTATGACGCCAAGTCAATTTTCTCTGGCGGTCATGACAGGAGATGAGAAAACCCTGACCATGGCACAGGGTGTCGGCAAAAAAATGGCACAGCGTATCATTCTGGAACTGAAGGATAAGCTGGCAGGGGAGATGCCGGAACAGAGTTTTCAGGGTGTGGCTGCAATGCCGGCTGCAGCAGGAAACAAGGTTTCGGAGGCATCTGCCGCATTGGCCTCCCTTGGTTACTCTCAGAGCGAGATCGGTACAGCGCTGAAAGGGCTGGATGTTGAAAACATGTCCGTCGAAGATATTGTCCGCAGCGGCCTGCGGGCTATGGTGATGCAGTAAAGGGGCGAGCGTATGAGTCTTGATTTTTCTCAGGAGTTCGATGCTCCTTTTGTTACCACATCTCTGACGGCGCTGGATGACGGAGAGGTTTCTCTCCGCCCTAAAACGCTGGCGGACTATACCGGACAGGAGAAAGCAAAAGGCAATCTCTCTGTCTATATTGAGGCGGCAAAGCGCAGAAATGAGTCCTTGGATCACGTTCTGCTCTATGGTCCTCCCGGTTTGGGAAAAACCACAATGGCAGGTGTCATCGCCAATGAAATGGGTGTCAATATCCGTATCACCTCCGGTCCCGCCATTGAAAAAGCAGGCGATTTGGCAGCACTTTTGACCAATCTCAACGCAGGAGATATTCTCTTTATTGATGAGATTCATCGGTTAAACCGCGCTGTGGAGGAGATTCTCTATCCTGCCATGGAAGATTATGCCATTGATATCATTGTCGGCAAGGGTCCATCCGCTAATTCCATCCGTCTGGATCTGCCGCGATTTACCTTGATCGGAGCTACCACCCGTGCAGGTCAGCTTTCCAGTCCGTTACGCGACCGATTTGGAGTATCTCTGCGTCTGGAACTGTACACCAACGAAGAACTGGCTGGCATCGTTACACGTTCTGCTGCGCTGCTGGGCATCGATATTGCACCGGAGGGTGCAATGGAAATTGCGTCCCGTTCCAGAGGCACTCCCCGTATCGCGAACCGTATGCTTCGCCGTGTGCGTGACTTTGCTCAGGTCTATCATGATGGCATCATCACCCGTGCAGCCGCCGACCATGCTCTGAGCTGTCTGGAAGTGGACTATCTGGGTCTGGATGCCACTGACAGAAGAATGCTCACCTCTATCATTCAGAACTACCGTGGAGGCCCTGTGGGCTTGGAGACGCTTGCGGCAACCATCGGCGAGGAAGCGGTCACCTTGGAGGATGTATATGAACCCTACCTCATGCAGATCGGTTTCCTGACCCGTACACCGCGGGGGCGCTGTGTGACTCAGCTTGCCTATGATCATCTCCACATGGATGCCCCGGAGAAGGTGAATGAGCAGCTGAGCTTCTGAACCGGACAAGCTGTCGAAGATGCGTTGTGCAATATCGTCGAATTTTCACAAAAATTAAATTTTTAGGAAAATTTAATTGAATATTATTGACAAACTTAACTCTTGTGTTATAATACCGATAGTTACACTTGTATATATAGGTGTACCGATAGTTTGTTCGTCACGAACCAATGTGTTTACCTCTGAAATAGTTTCTGTTTGGAGTTTAAAGTGAAGCTTGGCTCATCGCGAGAAAACGTCGATCGTTATGGCGTTCACAGCAAAAGCTGTTCGCAATATTTCCCCTGACTATATGCTTTAGTGGAATACTTCAGGGAAACTATGTCAAAGAGAGGTTAGATCTATGTACGAAGATAAGACTTTAGTTTGCAAGGAATGCGGCTCCGAGTTCGTGTTCACTGCCGGTGAGCAGGAATTCTATGCTGAGCGCGGCTTCCAGAATGAGCCTCAGCGCTGCAAGACCTGCCGCGATGCTCGCAAGAATGCAGCTCGTGGTCCCAGAGAGTATTTCACCGCAACCTGTGCAGGCTGCGGCGGCGAAGCCAAGGTTCCCTTCGAGCCTAAGACTGACCGTCCTGTCTACTGCAGCGATTGCTTCGCTCGCATGAAGGGCTGATTTTCGAATCAAAAACCCACCACGTTTGTGGTGGGTTTTTTGTCGTATCAGACCATTTTTTCCTGCTTGACCTTGTGGTCAATGACATGTCTGGAAGCAAGTTCCTTCCGAATGTCATCCAGAGAGATACCCATCTCGATCATAAGAACCATCACATGGTAGGTGAGGTCTGCAATTTCGTAGATGGTCTCTTTTTTGTCGTTGGACTTAGCACCGATGATCACTTCCGTGCATTCCTCGCCGACCTTTTTCAGAATCTTATCCAGACCCTTTTCAAAAAGATAGGTGGTATAGGAACCCTCTTTTTTCTCCACTTTTCGGCCGACGAGCATGTCCATCAGCGCCTCCAGAGAGAAGGGATGAAGCTCATCGTTTTCCCAGACGGGATTGCTGAAGCAGGAATCGGTGCCCAGATGGCAGGCAGGACCTTCCTTCTTGACAAGGACCGTCAGAGCATCCTTGTCGCAGTCCGCGGTGATGGATACGATGTGCTGGACGTTGCCGCTGGTTTCGCCCTTTCTCCAAAGCTCTTGACGGGAACGGCTCCAGAAACAGGTGCGTTTTTCGGCAATGGAAATTTCCAGACTCTCTCTGTTCATATAGGCGAGAGTCAGTACCTTTTTGGTATCTGCATCCACAACAATCGCGGGGATCAGACCCTTTTCGTCAAATTTTAAGGTGTTCAGATCAACCATAATTACAACCTCACATGAATGGAATTATCTTGCAGCGTCTTCTTCAGGTCGCAGATCTCCACTTCTCCAAAGTGGAAAATTGACGCGGCCAGTCCTGCGCTGATATCGGGAATTTCGTTGAAGAGCGTGACAAAATCCTGCATATTTCCCGCACCGCCGGAGGCGATGACAGGTATATGAACTGCCTCACAGACAGCCTTCAGCATGGGAAGGTCAAAGCCTTTTTTTACACCGTCGGTGTCAATGGAATTGACGACCACCTCGCCGGCGCCCATGTCAACGCACCGTTTGATCCAGGAAATGGCCTCCATACCGGTGTCCTCACGGCCACCCTTGGCAAAGACACGGAATTCACCGTTCACACGCTTGATATCGCAGGAAATAACCACGCATTGATTTCCGTATTTTTCCGCACCCTGACGGATCAAATCGGGATTTTTGATGGCACCGGAATTAACGCTGACCTTATCGGCACCGCACTTCAGAACGCGGTCAAAGTCTTCGATGGTGTTTATTCCGCCGCCAACGGTCAGCGGAATGAAGATCTGAGAGGCAACCTCCCGCAAAATATCGGTAAATAAGGCTCTGCCCTCAGCAGAAGCTGTAATGTCGTAGAACACCAACTCATCTGCACCGCAGTCGCTGTAATACTGCGCCAGCTTTACCGGAGAGGAAACGTCAGCCAATCCGAGAAAGTTCACACCTTTGACCACCCGTCCGTCCTTGACATCCAGACAGGGAATAATTCGCTTTGTTATCATTTTGCTACCTCGATGGCCCGGCGCAGATCAATAGCACCGGTGTAATAAGCCTTTCCGACGATGGCACCATAAAGATTCATCTGACGAAGTGCCGTAATGTCATCCATAGACGATACACCGCCGGAAGCGATGATATCCATATTGTACGTTTCGGAAAGATGCTTGTAAAGCTCCAGATTTGTGCCTTTCATAGCTCCGTCTCTGGAAATATCTGTGCAAATAATAGTGGACACGCCCAGTTCCTGCATCATTGCAAAAAACTGGTCACAGGTGTATTGAGACTGTTCTGTCCAACCCTTGATGGCAACATATCCGTCCTTCACATCAATACCGACAGCGACGTGTGCCCCAAACTCGGCAACTGCTTCCTTCAAAAATGCAGGATCATTAACAGCGGCAGTACCCAGGATCACGCGGTCAACACCGTGGCTCAGATAGGTACGAATGGTTTCCATGGAGCGTATACCACCGCCGACTTCCGTAAATAAATCAGTCTTGGATGTAATGTCGGAAATGACATCAATGTTAGGGGTATCACCGGTTTTTGCGCCTTCCAGATCGACCAGATGCAAAAAAGTCGCACCCTTCGACTGAAAATCCAGAGCTACTTCTATAGGATTTTCACTATAAACTGTCATCTGTGCGTAATCGCCCTTAAAAAGACGAACAGCATTTCCTTCGAATAAATCAATGGCAGGGAAGATATTCATCCTTTTACCTCCAGAAACGCTCTCAGAATACCGAGACCGACCTCACCGCTCTTTTCCGGATGGAACTGGCAACCAAAGATATTGCCCTTCGCAACGGCGGCGGTTAGCTCAGCACCGTATTCGGTTGTAGCAGCCAGACTGTCTTCGCAGCCTGTGGCATAATAGGAATGGACGAAGTAGACACAATCGCCTTCTTTCGTGTATCGGAACAGGGGAGAGGATGTCTGTGTGATGTGCAGTCCGTTCCAACCGATATGCGGAACCTGCAAAGAAGCGGGAATCACACCTTCCATGGGAACAACGCTGCCTTTCAGCAGACCGAGACCTTCGTGCTCGCCATATTCCATGCTCTTTTCAAAAAGCATTTGCATACCGAGGCAAATACCCAACAGCGGTTTTCCATTGGCAACTTCTTCCATAACAAGCTTGTCCATACCGCTTTCCCGGAGCTTTGCGGCTGCATCGGCAAAGGCACCCACACCGGGTAAAATCAGATGATCGGCTTTCTTCAGCGTATCGACGTCATTTGTAACGACAACCTCCGCACCGATCTTTTCCAGAGAGCAGCGCAGAGAAAAAAGATTTCCCACGCCGTAATCAATAATTGCAACCATTACAGAACTCCTTTGGTGGAGGGAATCTCGTTGGGACAAGCGGCATCAACAGAAACGGCCTGACGCAAACTTCTGGCAACGGATTTGAAGGTGCCTTCAATGATGTGATGGCTGTTCTTTCCGGCCATCTGACGAATGTGCAGCGTACAAGCGGCACAGCGTGTGAAGGCCAACCAGAATTCCTCATTCAGCTGTGTGTCAAAAGTACCCACTCTTTCTGTAGGGATGTCCATATCGTAAGCCAGCAGACCGCGTCCGCTGAGGTCGACGGCTGTTAAAATAAGTGCTTCATCCATTGGAAGAATCATGCTGCCGTAACGGCAGATGCCTCTTTTGTCACCGATGGCCTTTGCAAAGGCTTCACCCAGACAAATGCCGATGTCCTCAACTGTGTGATGATCGTCCACCTGCGTGTCACCGACACATTTAACGGTCAGATCAAACCGACCGTGACGGGCAAAAAGGGTAAGCATGTGATCCAGAAAGCCGCAGCCGCTGTCGATATCGGCGTTACCGCTGCCGTCTAAGTTCAGCGCGAGAGAAATATCTGTTTCGGCAGTTTTTCTTTGCAGTTCATAGCTTCTCATAATCATGCCTCCAAAATCTCTTTGATCGTATCAACCAGCAGCTGCATCTGCTCCTGCGTGCCGATGGTAATGCGGTTATACTGCCGCATGCGAGGTGCTCCGAAGTGGCGGACAAGAATGCCTCTGCGCTTCAAATCCAGATACAGCATCTCACCGTCCAGCTGGGGATGTGCGGCAAAGATGAAATTTGTCTGAGAAGGAATAACGGTAAATCCCAACTTCTGCAGAGCATCTGCGGTAAATTCCCGTGTTTCCATGATCTTTTTGCAGTTTTCTGCGTAGTATTCTTCCGCTTCCAGAGCAGCGACACCGGCAGCCATGGTCAGTCTGTTGACGTTATAAGGATTGGTGGAATACTTGATGCGGTTCAGATCCTCAATCAGCCCCTTGCCGGCAATGGCAAAACCCAGTCGTGCGCCGGCCAGACTCCTGGACTTGGAGAAAGTCTGCACAACCAGCAGATTTTCGTATTTCTTCGTCAGACCGACACAGCTTTCTCCGCCAAAATCCACATAAGCCTCATCTACCACAACAACGTGATCGGGGTTGGAGGCTATGATCTCCTCCATAACAGCCAGAGGAAGCGCTCTGCCGACCTGTGCATTGGGATTGGCCAGAACGATCATACAGTCCTGATTTAAGTATTTGGTGTAGTTAATGGAAAAATCGTCTTCCAAGGGCACGATTTTGGCCTCAACCTGATGGAGATCAGCAAAAACCTGATAAAATCCGTAGGTCACATCGGGGAACATGGCTTTACCGGGCTGACCTGCAAAGGCCATAAAGGCGAAGTTCAGAATATCGTCGGAGCCGTTGGAAACAAATACGTTCTCGGGCTGCACACCGTAGACCTCTGCGAGTTTCTTCACCAAGGGCTTACTGTCCGGATCGGAATACAGCCGCAGATTTTCGACCTGTGTTTGATCGATGGCAGCTACAACTTCCGGTGCGGCAGGGTATGGGGATTCGTTGGTGTTCAGTTTGGTATAAACCATATCCTGCGGCTGTTCGCCGGGGGTGTAGACATCC
Source organism: Candidatus Avilachnospira sp. (assembly GCA_045579045.1). GTDB lineage: Bacteria > Bacillota > Clostridia > Oscillospirales > Oscillospiraceae > Avoscillospira. The sequence goes on along the minus strand of JAZNLL010000097.1, from coordinate 3,759 downwards.
AGATGTTCATAGCGGGGGTTCAGAAATTTGCTCATATCAATCTTCCTCAAATCGAATGGTTGCGCTGCGGGCATGAGCCTGCAGTCCTTCCTTGTTGGCAAATGCAGCAACCTTGTCTGCAATCTTACTCAGAGCATCACGGGTGAAATAGGAGTATTGTGATTTTTTAACGAAATCGTCCACGGACAGGGGACTGGAGAAACGAGCCGTACCGCTGGTGGGCAGCGTGTGGTTTGGTCCTGCCATGTAATCGCCCAATGCTTCCGGACAGTTTTTGCCAAGGAAGATAGAGCCTGCGTGTGTGACGGCATCCAGGTAATCGAAGGGGGCGTCCACGCACAGTTCCAGATGTTCAGGAGCCAGAGCATTGGAAATGGCAATGGCAGAGTCCAGACTTTCCGCAACGATGATCTTACCGTTGTTGTCGATAGAGGTTCTGGCGATCTCCTCTCTGGGAAGCAGAGGCAGCTGACGCTCCAGTTCCAGCTGTACAGCAAGAGCCAGGTCATAACTGTCGGTAACCAGAACGGCACTGGCCATTCTGTCGTGTTCTGCCTGCGACAGCAGGTCAGCCGCAACGACCTTTGCATCGCAGGTATTGTCGGCAATAACCAGTATCTCGCTGGGCCCTGCAATCATGTCGATGGATACCATTCCAAAAACCTGCCGCTTGGCTTCGGCAACATAGGCGTTGCCGGGTCCGACAATTTTGTCAACTTTGGGAACGGATTGCGTTCCGTAAGCCAAAGCTGCCACAGCCTGTGCACCGCCCATTTTAAAAATCCGGTCAACACCTGCGATGTTCGCTGCTGCAAGAATGGCGGCAGGAATTTTTCCGTCCTTGCCGGGCGGTGTGACCATGACAATCTGTTTGCAGCCTGCCAGCTTGGCGGGAATGGAATCCATCAGAACGGTGGAGGGATAGGCTGCTGTGCCGCCGGGAACATAGATGCCAACATTTTCGATGGGAATAACCTTCTGGCCCATAACCACACCGGGTTTTTCTGTAATAATAAAACTGCTGCGAACCTGCTGACGATGGAAAAGCCGAATGTTGTCAGCTGCTTCTCTCAGAACTTCTAAAAATTCCGGTTCTACTTCATTCATGGCGCTGTTGATTTCTTCAGCGGTCACTTCCAAAGCAGTCAGCTTTACTTTGTCGAACTTTTCTGCGTAATCATAGAGGGCAGAATCGCCATTGGTCTTAACATTGTTGATAATCTGTGTCACGACATCAGTAACCTGCTCGGTGGGAACAGAACGGGAGAGAATCTCGTCCAGCGTCACTTCGCTTTCTTTCATGATTCGAATCATTCTGCTTTCACCTGACCTTTCAGACCGGCCACAATTGCTGCGATCTGTTCGTTTTTGAATTTGTAACTGGCTTTGTTGCTGATCAGTCTTGCACTGATCGGGACGATGGTTTCGAAAGGCACCAAATCGTTTTCCTTCAAAGTCGTACCTGTTTCCACAATATCGACAATGACATCGGATAGTCCAAGAATAGGTGCCAATTCAATGGAACCGTTGAGTTTGATAATATCGATATCGCGGCATTGTGCATTGTAATAATTCCGGGCGATATTGACGAATTTGGTAGCCACACGCAGGGTACGCTCTTTGTTGTCGCGGAAGTCGCTCTTGGCAGCGACAGCCATGCGACATTTTCCCATGTGGAGGTCGACCAATTCGTAAACGTTGGGCTTGTACTCCAGAAGAATGTCCTTGCCGGCGACACCGATATCGGCTGCGCCCCGCTCTACATAGATGGCTACGTCGGAGGGCTTGACCCAGAAGAAGCGGACACCGGCTTCCGGATTTTCGAAAATCAGTTTTCTGTTATTTTCCTTGATGCTGGGGCAGTCAAAGCCGGCCTGTTCAAACATGGCATACACTTTTTCTCCCAAACGGCCCTTGGGCAGAGCCACATTAACCATTGTTTTCAAGCAGTTCCACCCTCCCGTCTTTGTACTGCATCAACTGACGGCACCGAAGACCGTCGGTTTTCTCTTTCAAAAGAAGAATGCTTCCATTGTTGGCGGAAATTCCGTTTGCAGCCAGAGAAAGTGCTGCAACATCGGCAGTATCATCATAAAGCATGATAATATCCACATCAAATTCCTTGGTCTCGGCACTTAGGCGCTCCAACTGATCCAGATAAACAGCAAAGCCGATACCTCCGGCATTTTTGTTCATCTTGGTCATGAGCTTATCATACTGTCCACCGGAGAGGACGCTGGTCGGGATTCCCTCCACATAGCCGCGGAACACAATTCCGTTATAGTAATTCATATCATTGACGATAGAGAAATCAAGCTGCACGTTCTCATCCAGTCCGTTTTGCTGCAGGACAAGATAAATGGTTTCCAGCTGCTTCAATGCCTCTTTTGCGGCATCTGTTTTGCACAAATCGGAAAGGCAGGGCAGAACTACGCCCATGGGACCGCAGGTCTGCAGCAGGGTGCGGAGCAGGGAAGTGTCAACACCGTTGATCTCCAGCGCATCCTCGTTTTTATCTGCAATGGCGCGAAGAATTTGTGTCTTTTGGTCAAAGCTGATCTGCAGAGAATCCAACACATCAGTCACGATCTGCAGGTGAGAAATATCCAGCACAAACCGATCGGAGATCGCAGCCAGACTCTTGACAGCCAAAACAATGACCTCGCAAAGCTCGTAGCATCCCACATCACCCAGACACTCCAGACCGGCCTGCATGATTTCCCGGAAGGTATCTTCCCGGCGATAGACATTCTCGCTGTAATGAACCTTCTGCAGCGGTGTGGCATCCTTTCTGAAGTTCTTCACAATGGACAAGGTGACGTCGGGCTTCAGAGCCATCAGGGTACCGTCGGCTTCCGTAAAGGTAATGACACCGTCGGATACCAAGAAATCCTTGTTCTGCATATACAGGTCATATGCTTCAAATTTACTCATTTTGAAAGGTGCATAGCCTCTGCTCTGGTACAGTTCCCGCAGGGCATATACAACTTTTTCTTCCGGCTTAAGCAGTGCGCTCATCTTGTTCCTCCTCAGCCATATTCATTCGATCCAGCGCCACTTTGTATCCGCTGTTGCCGTAGAACAGACATTTTTTGACGCGGCAGATGGTAGCGGTGCTGGCTCCTGTATGCTGATTGATCTCGTTGTAGCTTTTTCCTTGCCAAAGAAGCTCTGCGACCTCAAACCGTTGGGCAATTTCTTCAATCTCCCGAATGGTGCAGGCATCCTCAAAAAACTCATAACATTCATCTAACGACCGCAGAGACAAAATGGCTTGAAACAAGCGGTCAGTCGACTTTCGGTGAAGCAGGTCCATAGGCAAAATCCTTTCGAACATTAGCATATTAACATTTTAACGCTTCATCGTGATAAAATCAACGATAATTTTTCATAAATTATCAGTCGGTAATGATATGTTTTTGTGCTTTTTGGCATATTAGCAAAAAATACGCCAAAGACCAAAGGTCTTGACGCACTTTTTGTACGATCGGGTCTATAAGCCGGGTTCTGTATTCGACAGTCATCTATCTAGCCGCAGGATTGCTCCTGCGATCCAGCCACCTGATCGGAAACAGCCGGGCCGGCCTTGTTTCCTATGCGGTGTTGCTCCGGATAGAGTTTGCAGCGATGGATGCTTCCACACCATCGGGTGCGCTCTTACCGCACCTTTCCACCCTTACCATCGGAAGATGGCGGTATATCTCTGTTGCACTTTTCCTGAAGTTGCCTTCGGCGGGCGTTACCCGTTATCCTTGCCCT
>JAZNLL010000096.1:0-3898 GCA_045579045.1 Candidatus Avilachnospira sp. | reverse complement strand
GGCAGCTAACATGTTCTTTGAAGGTGTGGATGTTGGCGGCGGCAACGGCGGCAGCGACGTGGAAGTCAATGACGGCATTCTGAAGGAAGATGTGTCTCTGGGTGCTGGAGAGTTCTCTGCAACCGTTCCCGCCGGTACGGCCGTGGAAAAGGACACTCTGACTCTGACCGTCAGCGAAAAGACCGACTCCGATGCTGATATCGAAACCGAGGAGAGCGAGACCGCTCTGTCTCTGGACGTCCATGTGGATGGCATCGCAGCCAACAACACCGTGGCTGTCATCGTCAATCTGGGCGATATCCTGCCCAAGGCTCTGAACATCGGCAACGTGGCTCTGTACCACGTGGAAGACGGTGTCACCAATGAAATGACCCGTGTCATGACGCTGGAAGAGCTGGATGAGCACAACGAATACTACTACGACCCCGTCACCGGCGAAGTCTATGTCGCCATGGCATCCTTCTCCGAGATCACCATGGTCGCTGCCGAACCCAAGTGGGAAGGCAAGCGGGACTACACCTGGTACGATGCAACTGCAACCGAACTGATCATCGCCAATGCTGACCAGCTGGCAGGCCTCAGCGCCATCGTCGGCGGCATGGACGAACAGACTGCCGATAGCTTCTCCGGCAAGACTGTCAAGCTGATTGCCGACATCAACTTTGACGATGACGAAGTGACCAACAGCGCAGAGAGCGAAGACGGTAACAATAGAATCTTCTATCCCATCGGCTATTACAACACCGATGGTACTTATGAAAAAACCAATAGGGCCATTGAAAGCTATTTCAATCCCTTTGAAGGCACCTTTGACGGCAACGGCCATACCATCGCCAATTTCTACCAGAACACCTGGGAGATGAAGGGTGACGATAACTATTACGCCGCTGCTGAACAGCGCTACCGTGACGGCATGGGTCTGTTCGGCAAGGTCTATGGCGGCACCGTCAAGAACCTGACCGTTAAGAACTTCTCCTCTGACGGTGAATATACCACCACCGGTACCATCGCTGCTTATGCAGACTGCGGTGCCACCTTTGAAAATATCTCCATTTTCAACTGTAATCCCCGTGTCTACAATATCGGTAACGGCGGTATCGTCGGCTGTGTCGGCTGGTATGCCAAGGAAGCAACCGAAAATAAGGTGACCTTCCGCAACATCACCGTGGACAACACCAACAAGATCTCCGCTCTGTGGGGCAGCTGGGATGTGGCCTGCGGCGGTCTGGTCGGTCAGTACTATCCCACCAGCGGTCAGACCAGTGCCGGCAGCCCAAAGAACGCCGGTATCCATATGGATAACTGCCATGTTGCCGCTCAGATCGACGTTTATAACGACGTCTGCGCCAACTATCAGTACTATGCCTACCGCTATGCCGGTATTCTGGTCGGTTCTGTCCGCGAGAATGTGACCATCGACGGTCGCGAGTATCCCAAGATGGATGACCTTTCCGCTACCAATTGTACTGTCCACTTCGGCGACTGGAATGACTACTATTACTGCGAACTGGTTGCCAACTCTCTGGCATCCTACACCCACGACCATCAGATGAGCCGTCTGGAGCAGGTGGCATCTGTGGATGTGGCCAATATGAAGGTTACCACCCTGAAGGGTGAAGTAAAGGCCATTCCCACCGGCGGCGCTGCCAACTATGTTGTGGTCAAGGCCAAGGGCGACAATGGCTTGTGGCTCCATGGCGACGGCCATGACTATGCGGAATGCTACCATTTCGTCAAAGGTGCGGTCTGGAACCATGAAAATGCAGGCACCGAAACTGTGGACGGTGTCGAAGGCGTTCTGAAGGAAGACAAGCAGGTCATCTACCGTGAGTTCAACAACCTGGTCACCGGCTACGGCTGGGGTGTTACCTCCAAGGGCGTTAACGACATGGAGGGCGTCAAGATTCTGGACAGAGAAGAAGGCAACTCCGTTGTGAAGTTCGCTGACAACTCTCAGAAGATCACCACCGACTTCGGCGGCGCTGGCCTCTGTGGCGGTGCGACTGTCAAGATCGGCGACCTGTTCAAGGCAACCGGTCAGACCGAGGTTGCCATCAATGTGGAGAATGTTCAGGTCACTGCTTCTCCCGCAACGGAAAGCGATGTCATCAGCGCTACCTACAAGGCTGATACCAAAAATTGGGAAGAGGGCACTCTGACCTTCACTGCCGACTCCTTCGGTACCGCAAAGATCATCATTTCCGACTACTACTTCTGCACACCCACCGAAATCACCGTCAATGTGCTGCATAAGGATCATGTGCTGGATCTGACTGCAAAGGACTATAGTTTGGGTCTGGGTGTCAACAGCAGTGATTTTATTCACTATGTTGATGATTCCAATGCCTTTGGCGACAAAACCATCAAGATCGATACTTCCTATTCTTCTGAACGGGATAAATGGCTGGCGAACCCCGGTGATAATAATAAATTCTACTTCCACGACTCCAATAAGAATCCCAGCTATATGGTCAAATACTTTGCCTACGAAGATTTGAGCCGTGCAGTGGGCAGCGAATATGTGATCAAGGACTTCAAGGATATTAAGGTCAATCACTCGGCTAACATACTCTACGGCTTCAATTATTATGTCCAGAGTTCCGCTTGGAATAAGATGGCAGGTAAAACGGTTGACCTGTATATCTCCTACCGCGTTGAAGGCGATCTGGCCACTGATCCCGACTATTACTTCGACCGCATCGTAGCTATTTCCGACTGCAGCGGTATCGTAAAGCCTGCTACCTGTACCACGGATGCTGTGGTTCAGAATACATGCGTAGCCTGTGGCCTTCCTGTTCAGCAGGAACCTGTTCCTGCACTGGGTCATGCTTATCCCACAACTTACAAGTGGGATGAGACTTCCGGCAAGTATCAGAGAACTTGCGGTCGTTGCGACATGGTTGATGTTTGCAGCAACATTAAGGGCAAACTGCCTGATGAAGTTCTTGCCTATGTCAACAGCAATGAAATCGGCTTGGGACATATTATTGACCTTAACTATCAAAATATGACCGACTACGGTAGTGTGGATAAGGTTCAGGATGCACAGGCTTTCTGTGGTCAGGCTGTGCAGGTTCCTGCTGAGGCGATGCCCAACAGCACCTCTCAGTGGTACTTCAGATGGAACTTGGGCGGTGTCGTTGGTGCAGGCGATGGTTTCTACTTTGGAAGATCCACATTGGAGAACTTTGCTGATGGCAACTACCATGTCTACACAATTCCGAATGTTTCTGCACCTGTATCGGAGAGCGGTAAGGACTACTATATTTCGACGACGATTAACGGCATTGACGACTGGAACTTCCAGGTGTACGGCTTAAAACCTTTGGCAGAAAAGACTTATAATCTGTATTTCTCTATGAGAATTGAAGGTGATTTGACTGCTGCTCATACCTGCTACTTTGATCGTCTCATTGCCGTTCCTACCTGTGCACAGATGGGCTGCGACGGTTCCTGCATCAAGCTGGCACAGTGAACTGGGTCTTCAAACAAACAGATTTGTTGAATCATTCGCATAAAACTTAACAAAAGCCCCTGCCGCACGATCTGCGCGGCAGGGGCTTTTTCGCAATATGAACAAAATTGGAAAAACGTTTTGTAAAGCTATTGACTTGCCGGACTTTTGTGGTATGATTAAAATGTCAAAGTGTGCTCGTATCTTATTAAAATGGAGAGAATGCAAATGAAAACTACCAAAAAAGTTTTGTCTCTGGTGCTTGCACTGGTGATGCTGATCTCGGTTCTGCCGGGAGCAGTTTTCGCCGAAGAAGTGCAGGAAGCACCGGCCAAGCTGGAAGCAATGGAAATCAGCTTGGATTCTGAAATTTTGGTTCGGCAGAAGTTCGCTCTGACAGAGGAACTTCTGAATGATGACGGCGCTTATGCAGTGATCAAAGCT
>JAZNLL010000095.1:0-14934 GCA_045579045.1 Candidatus Avilachnospira sp. | reverse complement strand
AGTTGCAGCCGCCTTCGTGAAGGGTCTTGGCTTTTTCAGAATAGGACATGAAACCGCCCCTTTCTTATGTATCGTTCAATTTATTATTTTACAATAAAATCATCGGAAACACAATGGCTTTTTCAATTATTCCAAGCAGGCACTATGGGGTGTATAGCCCTGGGACAGGGCATCATCATAGGAGTAGAATTCCACTCGGTTTTTCTCGGTCGGCAGACTGCCGCAGGAGGGAAGATGAAATACACCGGAGTTCTTGTTGCCGATGAAGTATTCCTCTGTTTTTTGTGTGGGATTGGTAACAGCTGCCTGTTTTACGGTGGTAAAGGACACTCCTGTGCCGTCAGACCAACAGACGATGTGTCCCTGCTGGTCTGTGCGGTAGACGGTCATGCCTGCATCCCGGAACCGGGAGAGGACTTCTTTATGGGGATGTCCGTAGGAATTGTCCGTGCCCACGGGGATGACCACATAGTCTGCATTGGCCTCCCGGAGCCAGCGGTAGCTGTTGGAGGTGCTGCTGCCATGGTGTCCGGCCTTCATGACCGTGGCAGAGATATCAAAACCGGCATCCAGAATATCTTTTTCCGCTTCCAGTTCTGCATCTCCCGAGAAAAGGAAGGCAGTGTCGCCATATTCCACACGGAGGACGATGGAGGAATTATTGGTATCGTAATCGTCCATGATGGGTCCCAGAACTGTGACCTCTGCATTGCCAAGGGCATAGGTGTCGCCGGGATAGGGACATTCCAAAGTCAGGTCCTGCTGATCGGCATAGTAGCAAAAATCCTCAAAGCACTTGCTGTCATATTCCGTCACGGGGCACCAAAGCTCGGTGGTTTCAAAGACAGCCAGCACCGCAGGCAGTCCCCCTACATGGTCCTCGTGGGCATGGGTGTTGACCACCAGATCCAGCTTGTCCACACCCTGCTCCAACAGGTAGGAGACCACCAGGTCGGAATCGTCCACATTGCCGCCGTCAATGAGCATATTCCTGCCGTCACATTGCAAAAGGGTGCAGTCCGCCTGCCCCACATCCAGAAAGTGAACAGTCAGCCCATCCATAGGCGCGGAGGGAGTCTGCATCTGCACGGTGCAGCCTGTCAGAACCAGTAAAAGCAGTAAAAGGCTAAGAAATCTTTTCATAAATGCCTCCTTGAAAAAGACCCTGCTGAAAGAGCAGGGTCACAGTTTTATCGGGCAGAAAGACGGGTCACGATCTCGTTCATGGCATCCCATTTTTTCTCCATATCGGCGATCAGCTTGATCTGAGTTCTGGCACGGTCCAGATTTTGACCGGGACGCTGAATGGCAAAGTAGACATCGCCGTTTAAGTGGTCAGCCAGGAAGCGCAGTGCCAGCTCCATGGTCATGAGCTTGGCACCCATGGGCATCATCTGCCGCTCCAGCTCCGTCAGACCGGGACAGGCGGTGAGGAAACCGTCAGTGTAGGTCTCGAACATGGCAAGGCTCATTTCCACCTTGCTGAGATCCGGTTCATCCTCAGCGGCGGTGGAGGCGCCGAAACGGATGGAATCGCCGTAATCGTACAGGCTCAGACCGGGCATGACCGTGTCCAGATCGATGACGCACAGGGCCTTCCGGGTGTCAGCATCGAACATGACATTGTTCAGCTTGGTATCGTTGTGAGTCACCCGCAGGGGCAGCTTGCCCTGTTCCAAAAGGTCGGTGAGGGTGCTGGCCTCATGCTCTCTTTCCAGGATGAAGCGGATCTCTTCCTGCACATCCTTGGCTCTGCCAAGGGGATCGGCTGCCACGGCTTCTTTGAACTGGCGGTAGCGGTCAGGGGTGTTGTGGAAGTTGGGGATGGTCTCGTGGAGCTTCTCGGCAGGGAAGTCCTTGAGCAACTGCTGGAAACGACCGAAGGCCACAGCGCTCTGGTAAAAGTCTTCCGTGGTCTCCGGCAGCTGCAGGCAGAAAGAGTTTTCCAGATAGTCAAACAGTCGCCAGACGCCCAGCTCCTCCGAGTGGACATAGGGCTGCCCGTCCAGAGTGGGAACCAGATGGAGCACCTCTCTGGGGTCATCGGTCTGGGTGCAGAGATACTCGTTGACCATGGCGATATTTTCCATCAGCTGCCGGGCATTTTTGAAGATTTTTGTGTTAATTTTTTGCAAAATATAGCGCTTTTTTTCATCAGTAACGACCAAAAAGGTGCGGTTGATGTGGCCGTGACCGTATTTTTCACAGGATTCTACGGTGTTTTTTTCAAAAAACAAGTCCAAAACGGGCTGAATTTCCGGGGAAAAGGTCATGTTGGGACCCTCCTATCCATAATCATACCCGTGAATTATACCAAAATTTTGCAAAAAATTCAAACATTTTTACTTATATAATCCATTGATCCTTTTTATGATTTTTTCTGGTATACCCAATAGCAAATCCAATAAATGACAACAAGCAGGCAGAAAGAATATGCGATCCATTTGGCTGTTTCATGCTTGCCGAAAAGGGATAAAACAATTACCGCTGTACCTGTAAGTAGTGTATATATGGAGAAAGCAACGCTTTTTGCTTTGTGGATAATTGAAATGTTTCTTTCATCTGTTTCGATGATTTCTTTTTTTCTGACGGTTTCGTCATCTCTTGTGACCATAATATAGTTTATGATCCGAGCAATTCCCGCTACGATCAGGGTGGCACCGAAAGTTGATATGAAATCATTGCTTGGTTTTACTGCGACTACTCCGACAATCATCATTGCGCCAAGGGCAATATAAATGATCGCAACATACAATCTTGTTTTAAGCTTCTTTTTGAAATCCATAGTTAGTCCTCCTCAAAAATAAAAACATCCTCAATCCGCATATCAAAATATTTTGATATCCTATGCGCAAGTTGTAAGGAGGCATTATATTTGCCATTCTCTAAGGATATGATCGTCTGACGGGTCACGCCAACGGCTCCTGCCAAATCATCTTGTGTGACCTTATGTTCCTTGCGCAATTCTCTTATTTTGTTATTCAAAGAATCACCTCCGCGAATGGTAAAGTTAACTTTACATTTTGAACATAACACACGAGGAATTAAATGTCAAGTGTGCTTTACAAATTAACTGCAAAAAAGCCCCGGAAGTTTCCTTCCGGGGCAGGGTTTTATACAGGCTTCTTTTTTCTGGAGGTGCGCTTGCGGACTTTGGGTCTGGCGATGACCGCATCGTAGTTTTTGGCGACTTCGGAGTCGCCTTCGTAGATGAGGCGGCTGGCTTTCAGGGTGCCATCCTCCTCGGGGATGAGACGGACACGGATGAGGAAGCTGCCGTGCTCCGGGCAGTGGGACATGGTCATATACCGCTTGCTCTGCTGGCTGATCCATTTGTCATGGGTCATGGCAGTATCGCATTTGGGACAGCGATTTTCCTTGACACCCAGCAGCTCCAGAGCGACTTCTTTGCTTTCCAGACCGTGGTAGACTTTGCGGCTGATACAGCCGGGCAGCTCTGCGCCGTTGAAGCCGTTTTCGTGCTTCTCCACCGCCTTGCCGTATTCGGCAATACCTCTGGGCAGATCCAGTCGGGAGCAGACGATGGCAGTATGGTAGGCATCGCCCAACGCATCATGGGCAGGGCGGGTGGCTTCCACACCGGACATCTGCATGGCAGTTTTCAATGCCTTCTGAGCGGAAGCACCATCGGTCTGGGCATTGTAGATCATCTGGGCATTGTACCAGTTGTCCACCCAACTGCTTTCCAGCTCATGCAGCGCCATATTCTCTTTTAAAATGCCGATATCGTCAAAGCCCCATGTGAGGAACACACAGTCTTCACCGCACCATTCCCGGAACCGCTCCATGGCCTCGGGGAAGGGGATGCCGTGCTCTGCCAGTTGAGAATCCTTGATTCCCGTGAGGCTGGAGACTTTCTTATTCAGCTTGCGGTATACTTTGGGCTTGATCAGGACCTGGAACTCGTCACCGACGATCTGCCTGTCCGTCAGGCGGACAGCACCGATCTGGATGACCTCACCCCGGATTCGCACCGGCAGGGGCTTCTTTGCCGCATAGGTACCGGGCCAGGGCTGGTTCCATTCCATATCCAGAACAATGTACTGCATAGCAACACCGATCCTTCTTCATGTCAGACTATCATATCACATACAATGGGTGGTTGTAAACAGCCATATTGCCGCATAGACATGAACAGAAAGGTGGGATTTTTATGCCGAGACTGTATTTAAGCCCCTCCACACAGGAGTTCAATCCTTATGTGACCACAGGCAATGAAGAATACTGGATGAATCTGCTGGCTGACCGCATGGAACCCTATCTGCTGGCCAGCGGCATCGAAGTGACCAGAAACGACCCCATGCAGAATGCGGCGGCAGCCATCCGGCAGTCCAATGCCGGGAACTATGATTTCCATTTGGCCCTCCATTCCAACGCCTCCGGACCGGGCAACGAAGGCAACAACCGGGGCATCGATCTCTATTATTACCCCGGCAGTGCCAACAGTCTGCGGATGGCAGAGATTCTGGTGGACAACTTAAAGCCCATCTACCCCTTGCCGGATCTGGTTCGGGCATTGCCCACGGTAAATATCGGCGAAGTCCGCAGAACCATCGCACCGGCAGTGTTGGCAGAATTGGGCTATCACGACAATGTGGAAGACGCAACCTGGATCGAGAACAATCTGGATGCCATTGCCAGAGCATTGTCTCTCGGTGTGACGGAGTATTTCGGTGTGCCCTTTATCGAGCCTTCCGGGACCAGACAGGGGAGGGTTTCTGTCCAGTGGGGCAGACTGAATATCCGGGAACTGCCCACCACGGATTCGCCCATTCTCACCCAGGCGGAAAACGGCGATATCCTCACCATCACCGGGGAAAGCGGCAACTGGTACGCTGTCCGATATAAGGATATCGTGGGCTATGCCAATGCGGCTTATGTGGTGCCGGAACGGTAAAAAAGAGAGGCGAAAGCCTCTCTTTTTTAGTTCATCGTATTGTCTTCCCGGAAGAGGTTTTGGATTCGTGCCTGAAGGGCAGGGAAGGTGGGGTCGTTCACATAGTCGGGGTCTGCCAAAGCGGTTTCCGCTGCGTTTTTGGCAAGGTGGAGAATTTCCAGATCGGAGGTCAGACTGGCGGCCTTGAACTGGGGCAGACCGTGCTGACGGCTGCCGAAGAAATCACCGGGGCCACGGAGCTTCAGATCTTCTTCCGCAATGACGAAGCCATCGTTGGTCTTGCAGAGAGCTTTGAGCCGTGCCTGTGTTTCCGCATTTTTATTATCGGAGAACAAAACGCAGTAGCTCTTATCCTTGCCTCTGCCTACCCGTCCACGCAGCTGATGGAGCTGACTGAGACCAAAGCGGTCGGCATTTTCAATAACAATCAAGGTGGCATTGGGCACATCCACACCCACTTCAATGACGGTTGTGGCAACCAGAACATCCAGTTCATGACGGACAAACTGTCCCATGACCCGGTCTTTTTCTGCGCCCTTCAGCTTGCCGTGGAGCAAACCCACACGGAGATCCGGGAAGATGAGCTTTTGCAGGGTTTCTGCCCAAAGCTCAGCCGATTTCAGACCGTCCAGTTCGCTTTCTTCCACGGCAGGACACACCACATAAACCTGATTACCGGCTTCAGCATGTTTGCGGATAAAAGCATTGATCCGGGCACGCATGGTCTCACCCACAAGGAAGGTATCAATGGTCTGTCTGCCGGGGGGCAACTCGTCCAGAACGGACACATCCAGATCGCCATAGACCATCAGAGCCAGTGTTCTGGGGATGGGGGTGGCGGACATGACCAGCAGGTGGGGCTTCTGCCCTTTATCTGCCAAAGCGGCACGCTGGGCGACACCGAAGCGGTGCTGCTCATCGGCAATGACCAGATCAAGGTTTTGGAATACCACATCTTCCGTCAGCACGGCGTGAGTGCCGACGGCAAGGTGAATTTCACCATTGGAAAGGGATTCTTTCACCTGCCGCTTTTCGGCAGCGGTGAGAGATCCGGTCAGCAGGGCGCAGCGGATTCCCAGTTTTTCAAAAAGCCGGGAAAGAGACTGGTAATGCTGCTCTGCCAGAATTTCCGTGGGCGCCATAAAGGCGGCCTGCTTGCCGTTTTGGATGGCAAGATAGGCAGCCGCCGCTGCTACCATGGTTTTGCCGCTGCCCACATCGCCTTGCAGCAGGCGGTTCATGGGGGTACCTTTACCGAAATCGGCGGCGATTTGGGAAATGGCGTTGGTCTGGGCATTGGTCAGCCGGAAGGGCAGAGACTGATAGAATTCCTCCAGATCCAGATGGGTATAAGCATCTGTTTTGGCTTCTGTGCGGCGGTGACGCATGAGCTGCAGACCGCAGGAGAACAGATAGAATTCTTCAAAGATCAGCCGTTTTCTGGCCTGCTCCAATACCTCCCAGCTTTCCGGCTGGTGGATGGCGGCGTATGCCTCCTGCTGGCTGCAGAGACCGTAACGGCTCATGACTGTATAGGGCAGCAGCTCCGGCAGGGCATCGAGACAGGCATCCAATGCCTGAGAGACGCATTTGACCATGAGTTTATTGGAGATACCGGCGGTGAGCCCATAGATGGGCAGGATTCGCCGGGTGGTCACACCGGGTGCATCTGCCGGTTCACAGGCAGGATTTTGCATCTGGTTGCCGTAGTCACCGGAGATGGTGCCATAGAAAATATAGGTCTCGCCATAGCGGAGGTTTTCCGCCACATAGGGTTGGTTGAAATAGACCAGATTGAGCTTGCCGGTCAGATCTGCCACCTGCAGCTTGGTCAGGCTCAGACCCTTGCGGATATGGGAAGTGGTGGGACCTTTGACCACAATACCCTCAAAACAGGCAGGCTGATCCGGTTCCAGCTGATCGATGGTGACCAGTTTGGTGCGGTCTTCATAGGCTCTGGGGAAATAAGCCAGAAGGTCATAAACCGTTTCGATATTCAAGGCTTTTAATTGTTTGGCTCGTGTAGGGCCAATGCCCTGCAAACTTGTGACCGGGGCGTATAAGTCCATAACCGCACCTCCTTTTTGTACTATGATAGCAAAAAACACGCAGAGAGGCAAGCTCTCTGCGTGTTTGGAATTTACTTGCGGTCGGCCAGCTCCACATAGGGCACATGGAGCTGCTTGGCACGGTAGGCGGGGCGGTGAATTCGGTTGCAGGTCAGCACCTCTTCCATGCGGTTGGCGCACCAACCGGAGATACGGGCGATGGCAAACAGCGGTGTGAACAGCTCCGGCGGGATGTTCAGGAAATCATAGATCAGACCGGAGTACATATCCACATTGGCGCAGATGGGGGTGGTCAGGTTCTTCATCTTGGTGATGACGGGGATGCCCAGTTCCTCGATCTTCATCATGAGAGCCAGATCGTCCCAGCGGCCGTTCTTTTCGGCTACTTCCTTGGAGTATTTTTTGATCAGCTCACAGCGGGGGTCGGACATGGTATAGACCGCATGACCGAGGCCGTAAATCTTGCAGCTGCCATCATTGGCCTGACCGCGCATGATTTTGGCAAGGTAGGCGGAAATTTCGTCATCGTCCTTATGGTCCTTGACATTCTCCTGAATATTGCGGAACATCTGCATGACCTTGGCATTAGCACCGCCGTGGAGGGGACCCTTCAGAGAACCGACGGCACCGGCAATGGCACTGTAAGTATCGGTGTTGCTGGAGGACATGGCACGGCAGACATAGGTGGAGTTGTTGCCGCCGCCGTGTTCGGCATGGATCATCAGCATCAGATCCAGCAGGTGGGCTTCTTCGGCTGTGAAGCTCTTATCCTGCCGCAGCATCCGCAGGAAGTCCTCTGCCACAGACAGCTTGGGCTTGGAGTTGTGGATATAGAGAGATTTGCCGTCAAAATAGTGCCGCTTGGCGGCATAACCGTTGGCCACGATGGTAGGGAACCGGGCGATCAGCTCAATGGACTGGCGCATCAGGTTCTCGGCGGAAAGGTCATCGGGACGGTCATCGTAGGAGTACAAAGTCAGCACACTGCGGCTGAGCTTGTTCATGATATCACGGCTGGGATTGCGGAGGATGGTATCTTCCACAAAGCCGTTGGGCAGCTGCCGTGCCTGAGAGAGCAGGGCAGTGAATTCTTCCAGTTCATCCGCGGTGGGGAGCCTGCCTACCAACAGCAGGAACACTACTTCCGTGAAGCCGAAGGTGCCGTTTTTGCGGTGGGACTCCACGATGTCCTCCAGACTGATGCCACGGTAATAGAGCTTGCCGGGCATGGGCTGGCGGAGTCCGTCTTCCATATAGTAACCCTGGACAGAACCGATATTGGTGGTGCCGATGAGCACACCGGTGCCATCGTGATTGCGCAGACCGCCATGGATGGAGGGGTCCTGCTGCTGATGGCGGTCAACGGTATATTGGTCTGCCATAATGGTCTTCAGTCGGGTCAGATATTCGGAGTTGGTGGTCATGGAGCTTCCTCCTTTATGGGATGTTGTTGCTTATTTTACACAATAAAGTATTAAATTGCAATATCTAATTTCGAAAATTTCAAAATATTCTGAAAAATGCAGGGCAGAACCGCAAATAACGAGGCAGATTTGCATTTCTTGAATGGAAAACTTGCAAAACTGTTTCTCCTTGCGGGAAAAGAGTGGTTGTGATATAGTATGGGGAGGAGATGATACCATGATAAACTTTCATGAATTGATCGATTCTTATAAGGATTGTACCTGCGGTGTGGAGCATCGCTGCGATGTGAAGGATATTCGGGTCGGCAGCGGACTGGTACACCATGTAGGTGAAATTTTGAAGGAAAACGGCTTCCCCCGGCGGCTGCTGGTGGTGGCAGACGAGGATACCCTCAGGGCTGCAGATGGGATCTTGGAAAGTCTGGATGGCTTTACCGTTTCTACCTATATTTATGACTCCATTCGGGTGGCGACCATGGACGATGTCCGTCTGGTGGAAAGCTGGTTTGACCGTGTGGATGCCGTTCTGGCTGTGGGTACCGGTTCTGTCCATGACCCCTGCCGTATGGCCTGTGCCCGGCAGAAAAAGCCTCTGTGCCTCTTTGGCACCGCTGCCAGTATGGATGGATTTGCCTCCTACTCTGCCCCCATTGTAGACGGCAATTTCAAGACCACCCATCCGGCAAAATGTCCTGAGGTGATTATCGCCGATACGAAGATTTTGGCAGAAGCTCCTGTGGCACTGAAGGCTGCCGGTTTTGGCGACATGGTCAGCAAAAATATCGCATTGATCGATTGGCAGGTATCACATTTGCTTACTGGGGAACACTATTGCCGGAAAGTGGCGGATCTGACCAGAATGGCCACAGATCGGCTCATGGCTATGGCAGACAAAATCACACTTTGCGATGAAGAAGCTGCCGGTGCTGTGTTTGAGTCTCTGATTCTCACCGGTATTGCCATGAGCTTCACACTGACTTCCCGTCCCGGCTCCGGCACAGAGCATATCATGGCCCACTATTGGGAGTGTATGGAACTGCTGGAGGGGAAAATTCCCAATTATCACGGAGAAGATGTGGGTGTTGCCACCCTCATGATGCTGGAATATTACGAAAAGCTGGCACAGCTGCCTTCCGTGACTGCCCACAAGGAGGTCAACGACTGGGAGGAAATCTTCGCAAGCTATGGTCCCTTGGCAGAGGATGTTCGCAAGCTCAACACACCCGATACCATCACCGATCCCATCGATCCCAGGGAAGTGGAGCGGCTGTGGCCGGAGATCGTGAAGATCATCCGCAGCGTGCCTTCCTATGAGACCTGTTTGGAAGCCATGAAAAAGGCCGGCTGCAAGACCACCATTGAAGAGATCGGCAAGGATGGCGAGTTTGTGGCAAAGAGCTTCCGCTATCACCCCTATATGCGCAGAAGACTGTCTCTGCGGCGGGTTGCCAACCTCATTGAAGGATAAACATTCAAATTTTGTTTTATTTCCGTCCATAGTTTTGACATATTTCTGTTTTAGGATGAAAGAAAAAAACAAGGAGGATTCGTCATGGATGAATATAATCCCCTGAATTACAGCATTGAGCCGGAGGAAGAACCTACCGGTGGCAATGAATACAATCCCTATGACCATATTTCTCAGCCGGAAAAACCCAAAAAAGAAAAGAAAGACCGGAACGGTCTGAAGCTGATCGCTCTGGTGGCAGTTGTGGCCATCCTGGGTAGCATCGGCGGTTCTCTGCTGACCGGGTTTATCGGCAATCTGAAGGGCGATCATCTGACGGAAGAAGCGGCACCTCCCGAGGAAGTGGTGGAGGACGGCTATGCGCTGACTGTCCATCAGCTGCCCGATCAGCTTGCAAGCAACGATGCAGGTAAGGGCCTGTCCCCTGTGGAAGTTTACGAAATGACTGTTGGCTCCGTGGTGGGCATTAAGACCGAAGCCACCACCAACGCCTTCGGTCAGGAGGCTGTTTCGGCCTCTGCAGGTACCGGCTTCATTCTGACAGAAGACGGCTATGTCATCACCAACAGCCATGTGGTTTCCGGTGCCGATACCATTCAGGTGGAGCTGTTCAATGAAGAAAGCTATGAAGCGGAATTGGTTGGTCAGGACAGCTCCTTTGATATCGCGGTTTTGAAGATCGAAGCTGAGGGCTTGAAGCCTGTGACTGTGGGCAATTCCGATGAACTAAAGGTCGGTGAGGAAGTGGCGGTCATCGGCAACCCTCTGGGTGAGCTGACTTTTACCATGACCACCGGCATCCTGTCCGCTCTGGATCGGGAGATCAACACCGACGGCAATCCCCAGAATATGCTCCAGACCAATGCCGCCATCAACTCCGGCAACTCCGGCGGTCCGCTGTTCGATATGAACGGCAATGTCATCGGCGTGACCACTGCCAAGTATTCCGGTACCAGCACTTCCGGCGCCACCATTGAGGGCTTGGGATTTGCTATTCCCATCAACACCGCTTTGAAGGTGGCCTATGACCTGGTGGATCATGGCTATGTGAAGGGTCAGGCTTACCTGGGCGTGACGGTTTCTACCCTGGATTCCAAGACTGCCAATTATTACGGTCTGCCGGTCGGCCCCAGAGTGGAGGCCATTGTGGATGGCAGCTGTGCCCAGAAGGCAGGCTTGCAGGTGGGCGATATCATCATTGCTGTCAACGATGTAGAAACTGCCACCCATCCCGAGCTGCTGGCAGTGCTGAAGAAGCACAAAGCCGGTGAGACCATCGAACTGAAGATCTACCGCGCCGGTGCGGAGATGACTTTGACTGCCGTTCTGGACGAAAAGCCCCGGCAGGAGGAACTGGATGCCCAGACAGAGGCATATCAGAAACAGCAGCAGGAGCAGCAACAACAGCAACAGCCCAATGTGCAGCCCCAGCAGCCGCAGGCCATTGATCCCTTTGAGTATTTCTTCGGTGATCCCTTCAGCTTTGGCTTTGGAAATTGATACAAAAGACCGCTCTCTCAGGAGAGCGGTCTTTTCGATAAAAAAGTACTTGATTTTTTGCAGAAATAAGATACAATGAGAACGTACATATCGTAGGGAGTAGAGACCAGCGCGTCAAGTATCGGTTGGATGGGAGGTTGCCGCCGGGCGAAGGAACGCTGTTCCGCGATGCTGATCTCGCAACCGCCTAAGGAAGAGATTCCGTTGATCTTGGAATCTGATATGTGAATAGAATATTCTTTTAACCTCCTCCAAAATTCGATTGGAGGCTTTTTTATGTCCAAAAATGTACAAACAGCAACGGTTTCTCAGAAAAAATCAGTTGGAATGACCACGAAAACCTTGACCTGCTGCGCCTTGCTGGCGGCCTTGCAGGTGGTGCTGGCACGGCTCATCGTGCCCATGCCCAATGAGTTCACCCGCTTTTCCATCGAGGCTGTGCCCACGGTGCTGGCAGGCATCCTCTTTGGACCTGTGGCAGGCGGTCTGGTGGGCTTTGTGTCCGATCTGGTGGGCTGCCTGTTCTCCGGCTATGGCTACAATCCTATTTTCTGCGTGCCGCCCATTCTCTACGGACTGTTTGCAGGCTTTTGTAGACCCATGCTGGTGAAGAAGGTTTCTTTGCTCCGCCTTTTTGCAGCGGTGGCACCGGCAGCGATTTTGGGTTCGATTCTTTACCAGAGCTGGGCTCTGGATTTCGTCTACGGAAAAGGCTTTTGGGTGCTCCTCAGCGCCAGAAGCATTCAGTTTGCTGTGACTGTGGTGGTGGATGTACTCATCCTCAACCTGCTGTTCAAGGCAAAAATTTTCCAGCATTTGGGCTTTTGGCCCCCAGAAAGAAGGAACAGGCATGACCCTCGAGCAAGCATTGGAATACATTCACAGCAATTATTGGAACGGCGGGACATTCGGTCTGGGCCGGACCTATGAATTGCTGGAGAAAATGGGAAATCCCCAGAAGGATCTGAAATTTATCCACATTGCCGGTACCAACGGCAAGGGTTCTACGGCCTCCATGTCTGCCTCCATCCTGCGGCAGGCAGGCTATAATGTGGGACTTTACACCTCTCCTTATATTTTCCGTTTTAATGAACGGATGCAGGTGAACGGCGAATGTATCACCGATGAGGAAGTCATTGAACTGGTAGAGGAACTGAAGCCTCTGGCCCAGTCTATGGAAAGCGAGCCTTCCGAATTTGAATTTGTCACCTGCATGGCCTTTGAATTCTTCAAGCGCCGCAAGTGCGATATCATCTGTCTGGAAGTTGGCCTCGGCGGTGAGTTCGATTCCACCAATGTCATTGCGCCCCCTGTGGCGGCGGTCATGACCAACATCGGTCTGGATCATGTGGAGCTGCTGGGCGATACGTTGGAGAAGATCGCAGAGACCAAGTCCAAGATCATCAAAGAAGGCTGTCAGACGGTCATCTACCGGGAGCCTGCTTCTGTGGAGGCAGTCTTTGAAGCCCGATGCAAAGAAGTCGGTGCAGCGTTGACCAAGGCCGATTTTGATACCATCCATCTGAAATCCGCTTCTCTGGAGGGTCAGGTTTTCGACTGGAGCGATCTGAAAGAACTGCATCTGCCTCTGCTGGGACAGCATCAGCTGAAAAATGCTGCTGTGGTGCTGACACTGATGAAGGTTCTTCAGAAAAACGGCTGGAATGTGACGGAAGAACATATCCGCAAGGGCTTGGAGACAGTTTCCTGGCCCGGCCGGTTTGAACTGGTGGCAAGAGAGCCTCTGTTCATTGTGGACGGCGGTCACAATCCTCAGTGCATTGAAGCACTGGTCAACAATGTTCGGGACTATCTGGGTGGACAGCATCTGACCGTTCTCACCGGTGTGCTGGGAGACAAGGACTACCATGCCATGTACAAGGATATGGCGCCCTTTGTCTCGGAGTTCGTCACCATTACTCCCGACAATCCCAGAGCCATGACTGCGGAGGATCTGAAGACCTATCTGGAACAGTTCGGCAAGCCCGTCACTGCCTGCAAAAATGCGGCAGAGGGTGTCGCCAGGGCTAAGGAACTGGCTGGGCAGGACGGTGTTGTCCTCGCTTACGGCTCTCTTTACATGGTAGGCGATATTGAAAATGCTGCCAGAAATGCATAAAAAAACCTTGACAAGGGAAAAATATGTGATAGAATAAAAACAAGAATAATTCTTGTTTTGAAAGGAGCAACACATATGAATCTCAAAGGTACCAAGACCGAAAAGAACCTGATGGCCGCTTTTGCAGGCGAGGCGCAGGCCCACACCAAGTATCAGTATTACGCATCCCGTGCCAAGAAGGACGGCTACGAGCAGATGGCAGCTATTTTCCAAGAAACTGCCGGTAACGAGAAGGAACACGCAAAGCTCTGGTTCAAGCTGCTCCATGATGGCGGCGTGCCGGACACCATGGCAAACCTTGCTGATGCCGCTGCCGGTGAGAACTATGAGTGGACCGATATGTATGCCCAGTTCGCCAAGGAGGCCAGAGAAGAAGGCTTTGACACCATCGCCAATATGTTTGACGGTGTTGCCAAGGTGGAGAAGGAGCATGAGGAGCGCTATCGCACCCTGCTGAAGAACATTCAGGACGGCGTGGTCTTCCTGAAGGAAGGCGAAGTTGCATGGAAGTGCCGTAACTGCGGTCACATCCACATCGGCTCTGCCGCCCCCGAGATCTGCCCCGTCTGCGCCCATCCTCAGGCATACTTTGAACTGAGAGCTGAGAACTACTAATAAGCAAAAATCCCGATGCTTAGCATCGGAATTTTTACTCCCAATTACCTTTTGGACTGATTTGGGATATAAAGAACTTCCCTCCGTCAAAATGACGGAGGGAAGTTTGTTCACGGATCACAACTGTTCGATAAATTGGAATTTGTCAGCTATTTAACTGCCTTAACGGTGTATGTTGCTCCCCAATGGTTCAAAACCTCGACATTGGAAAAACCTGCTTCAAGTAATGCTTCAATCTCGTGTTTCACAGTGAGGGGTGTATCATAATGGTAAAACTCGTCATCGGTAATACCTTGTTCTGTTTTTAAGGCAATCAAGTTTTGACGATGCATCTCTTCTTCGTCATCTGACAAGGAGAAGTAATCCGTCAGTATAAAGTAACCGTTTTCTTTCAGTGCAGTATGAAGTTTAGCATATAGGGGAATTTTCTCCTCTTTTGTAAAATGATGCAGACTTTCAACAGACACAGCGGCATCAAACACATTTTCACCAAGCGGAACATCAAAATATGAGTCAAGAATCAAGGTTATATTCTTGCCAACGAATTTTCGTTGAAGCTCGGTTAGCATTCCTTGTGAAAGGTCTATTCCCGTAACCTTTGCCGAAGAATTAAGCTTATAATATTCTTGCAGTTCCAATCCTGTACCGCAACCCAAATCAAGTATGCAACAGTTTTCAGCGGTCGGTAATTGCTTTGCCGTAAAAGGATAGAACTCGCTTGCATATTCGATGTTAGTCATCATATGCTCATCATATCCGTCAAGTCTTGCCTCAAAGAAATCACTCATTTTTTCAAGCATACATAACCTCCGTTAAATTCT
>JAZNLL010000094.1:0-16452 GCA_045579045.1 Candidatus Avilachnospira sp. | reverse complement strand
GTTCAACTACTATGACTATGTGGATGAAATGGCTGAAAAGGGCGAAGTGTTCCCCCTGCGGAAGCAGGAGATCGGCAAGCGGATGATCGGTTCTCTCCAGTGGCTGTTCGATATGGAACTGGAAGAGGACTACACCGGTGTCCAGTCTGTCAACAACCGTGGTCACTATGGCGGCAGCGGTCTGCTGACCACTTACCAGGCTTATGTGACAGAAGAAGACGAGATGACCGGTGAGCTGATCGCCCAGCCGGAGATCCCCCAGCAGATCTTTGATGACCATCCCGGTCTGGATGCTGCTCATGTTTTGGAATACTACTATCCCAATATGTATTGCGCTGCCGCGGAAGGCAACCGGAATGTCCGGGTTGTGAAGAACGGAGCCTCCTATCCCGGCGGTACGGCTGTTCTGTGGGATCAGTATGAAATCAAGAAAAACGAATCCTCTTCCTCTATCGGCTTTGACTATTTCACCTTCAGTGAGACCAAGGCCATGGGTGGTCCCGGCAAGCTGTATCTGAACGACCCCATTGTCAACGACGGTGAATGGCATCTTTACCGGGCAGAGGATGTGGTTGTCCTCAGTCCCAGCAATTCCCGCGTGGGCTTCTTTGCCGAGACCCTCCGCTTTGAAGTGGGTCTGCTGAGTCATCTGTCCAACAAAAAAGTGGATGTCTACATGAACATGAAGGTGGAAGGCGATCCCTCCGGCGAAGATCCCAAGAATTATGCCAAGATCTACATGGACGCTGTTTACATTGTAGAGCCCTGCGACTGCTACAATGTTCAGTATACCTCCGAGACACCTGCTACCTGTGCAGCACCTGCCACCAAGACCGGCATGTGCCCTGCCTGCGGTCAGCAGACCACCACGGAAGTGGACGGCACCCAGCTGCCCCACGATATCATCGGCGGCTACACCTGGGATGCAGATGACAAGGTCTACCGTGCAACCTGTTCTCTCTGCGGTGATGTGGAATTCAATTTCCTGGGTGAACTGCCGGAAGAACTGCTGCAGGAACTGATCGCCAGCGGTATCGATCTGAATAAGGTCCACGATTTCGGTGTGGATCAGTTTGAAGTTCCTGAAGGTTGGGATGAGCCCAACATCGTGGAAGATGCCGATTCCCTTGTGGGCAGAACTGTCCGCTGGAATACTGCCAAGTGTGAATACTACGGCTACTACATCATCAACGACAGCCGTCCCATGGTCCTCTACTGCGGCTATCATATCGATAGCATCAAGCATGATGATATCATCAATGACGGTGAATATCACCTCTATAAGTTGGAGGATCTGGTGGTCTACAACGGCCCTGCCGATCCCAAGCTGAAGTTCTTTGATGAGTCCCTCCGCGTCAACTTTACCGATTTCGAGTATCTGAAGGGCGCAGCCACCGATGTGTATTTCTCCTTCAAGGTCATCGGTGATACGGACTTTGATGAGAACTCCACGGAGCATCCTATCTATTACATCGACCGTGTCATCATGGTAGAGAAGTGCACCAAGCATGTGGCTGAGAGCTACACCTTCGATGCTGCCACCAACACCTATGAAGGAACCTGTATCAACTGCGGCAAGACCGTCAGCCATGCGTTTATGGCAGAACTGCCTCAGGAAATCCTCGATGCGCTGGCAGAGACCGACAGCGATCTGGCCCATGTCTATGAATACGGTCTGGAGGACTTCTATACCGCTGCGGACATTCCCGGCTATCGCGAGGTCGTCGACGACACCGCCTCTGCCGTGGGCAAGGCTCTGAAGTATAATGCAGCCGGCACCAGCGCCTGGGCAAGACACGAATACTTCATCTTCTCTGCCGATAAGCCCTTCACCATGGGTCATCAGATGTGGGAAAATTCCGTTAAGCCTCTGACCGGTGTTTCCCCCAACGAGATGAATGCCAACAGCGGTGACGGCAAGTATCACCTGTATAAGATGAGCGGTATTCTGGCTCATCCCAACCTCAACTACCTGTGGGCCTTCGACTGGAATGTGCAGAATAAGTTCAGCGATATCCAGAAGAAGCTGGAAGGTCTCAATGTGGATCTGTATGTGTCCATGAAGATCGAAGGCGATGTGACCTACACTGCCGATCTGGATCTGAACATGATCCCCAAATACTGGATCGACCGCATGATTGTTGTGGATAAGTGCGGCAACCACATTCCCAACCATGAGCGGGAAGTCCTCTCCCAGCCCACCTGCTACCAGGGCTATACGGAAGCCGGCACCTGCGGTCTGTGCGGTAAGTACTCCGAGGTGGAGGACGAAAGCACCAGACTGCCTCATGACTTCGGCGCTTATGTGACCAATGCCGATGGCAGCAAGACTGCTTCCTGCCGCAATGACGGCTGCACCGCCACCAAGACCCTGAAGCCCAAGGGCGAACTGCCTCAGACCATCCTCGATGATCTGGCTGCAAAGGGTCTGGGTGAGGAGCATGCCCATGACTACACCGCCGATCAGTTCACCATGCTGATGAACTGGTTTGAGGTGGAAGACGATGCCGATTCTCCGGTTGGCTATGCCGCCAAGGCCGATGCATGGAAGGATGGCACCCGCTACAACCCCAATGACCTGATCATGGAAGCCAATGAAAAATGGGATCTGGCTGTCCGTATGCAGGATGAGTCCGTTTCCGTCATTGGTACGCTGACCTATGACATGCTGAAGCCCAACGAGAACAAGGGCTACGTGGTCTACAAGTTTGAAGATTACAAGATCCCTGAGGGTGCATTCAAGAGCCTGCAGCTGTTCTCCTGGCCTGTCTACGGCAATGCGGCTATGATCGAGAACAATGCCATGGTGAACGATCTGGCTGCCCTGAAGGGCAAGACCGTGGATGTCTACCTTTCTCTGAAGGTGGAAGGCGCGCTCACCAACTGGTCTGCCGGCGGCGGTCCCGTCTGGTATGTGGACCGCATGGTCTTTGTGGACGCCTGCGAGGACTATGAGATCACCTATAAGGACAGCGGCAAGGGCGATTGCGCCAGCGGCACCGAACTGGTGGGTGCCTGCCCGGTCTGCGATAAGCGCCATGTGAAGAGCGGTACCGGCAACCATAAGTTCGGCACTTACTTCCGCTCCGAGAAGGATCGCTTCGAGTACATCGCAGAATGTGAATACGGCTGCGGCACCACCGACAGCAAGTTCGATCCCAGACTGGAAATGGAAGACCTGTTCCCTGAGGAACTGCCTCAGAGTGTTCGGAACCATGCCCTGTTCACCTACAGCTGCCGTGACTTTACCTATTCCTACGAGACCGGCTATCGCTGGGATCACGATCTGAACCGTCCCGTGGTGGTCAGAGACTACTACGACATGAAGACCGATCTGGGTAAAACGGTTATGCTCATGAACGAACAAGGTGGCCTGTCTGCCGTGTTCTGGGCACAGGGCAATTACCCCCTGCAGATTCTGGGCGGCTTCAGCGGCGCACAGATGATCGCCAATGCCAACGACGGCGAGTATCACCTGTATGAGCTGAAGGGTGTCCGTCCCATTACCCTGCCTGCATATAACTATATGTACTTCTTCGGTGACTGGGATGTGCAGATCCACATGATCGATGAAGACCTGGAACCCTATCGCGATCAGGTCATGGACTTCTATCTGTATATGAAGGTGGAAGGCGATCCCACCGGCGGCAGCGGTATCAATAATATGCCCAAGTATTACATCGACCAGTTCATCGTGGCTCAGACCTGTGCCACCGATGAGACCTGGACCGTCACGAAGGAAGCTACCTGCACCGAGACTGGCGAAATGGTCGGCAACTGCAGCGTCTGCGGTCTGGAAAACAGCGTCGTGACCACTCCCATGAAGGACCACAATGTTCCCGAAGGCGTGCCTTACAGCCAACCTACCTGCCGTGACGATGCTGTCGTCAGAGGCAAGTGTGCCGACTGCGGTCAGGTGGAATACATGACCCTGTACAACACCACTCTGGAGCATGTCTTCACCAACTATGTGAAGGTAGATGACGGCAGCGGCAGGGAAGTGGCATGGTGTGACCATGGCTGCGGTGCCCGTCACTACCGTGACAGCTTCAATACGGGCAGCAACCTGGATCTGCCCGAAAACATCCAGCAGATCCTGCCTGTCATCGGCAAGCCTGCTACTCACGGCGTTTCCTTCAGCGATATCAAGTCCACCGACTGGTACTTCGATGCTGTCAAGGAAGCAGCGGACAACAAGCTCATCAACGGCGTGACTGCCACTGAGTTCCGTCCCAACGAAACGCTGACTGTGGCACAGGCCGTCAAGCTGGCCTCTGCCTACCACGAGATGAACTATACCGGTGATGTCACCCTTGAAAACGGTGCAGGCAACTGGTACAGCTCTTATGTGGACTATGCCGTTGAAAACGGTATCATCGACAGGGGTTATGCTTCCAAGAGCACTGCCGAGATGAACAAGGCCATCGACAGAAGTGAGTTCGTTGCCATCTTCGAAAAGGCTATGGACGAAGGCAGCCTGACCGGTTACAACACCGTGGCTGACAATGCCATTCCCGACGTGAAGGCAGACGATGCCAATGCCGATGCCATCTACAAGTTCTACCGCGCCGGCATTCTGACCGGTTCCGATGCCAAGGGTACGTTCAATCCCCACAGCTCCATCAAGAGAAGTGAGGTCGCAACCATTCTGAGCAGAATGTATAACGAGAACGTCCGCCGGAGCATCACCCTGAACTGAACAACCTAAAAAATCCCCTCTCCGAATGGAGAGGGGATTTTGCGTCCTGAAAGGGAAATGTATTGTAAAAAAACGAAAAGAGATACGATTTTTTCGCAAATATTTTTCCAATTTCAAAAATAGACAATGGTAAATCCAAACATTGTATGGTAAAATTGACCGGTATGGAAGTAGTAGGGGTAGTTTGCCCAAATGCAGAACGCTCCGAAGAGATCAGAATAAGTAAAAAACTGCATGAAAAACCCCATGCAGATGATTAAGGAAGGTGTAAAGCAATGAAGAAACATCTTGTACGCTGGCTGAGTTTGCTGCTGATCGTTGTTGCGGTCGTCGGCATCACGCTGGTCAGCGCAAAAGAGACCACACCCAAGGCTGCAGGCCTGGCATTGGAAGACATGCCCATGGTTCTGCCCGGTAATGCCACGGATGTGGAAAAGACTGCTGCAAAGGAACTGCAGCATTATCTGAAAGAGATGACAGGCACCAACTCCTCCATCATTACGGAGAGTGTTCCGGTGGAAAATGCCATCTACATCGGCGCAACCAAGTTCGCCGAGGAAAACAATGTCACCTACACCAACAAGAACGGCCAGGATGAAGGCTGGGCCATCAAGGCTGTCGGCAACAATCTGGTCATCACCGGCGGCGAGCAGCGCGGTACCCTGTACGGCGTTTACCACCTGCTGGAGGATGTCTTCGGTGTCCATTGGTGGAACATGTGGGAAGAGTACGTCCCCGAACTGGACAGCGCTGTCGTTCCCTATGATTTCGAACTGAGCGGCGAGCCCGTGTTCGGTGAGCGTTCCATCTACTCCAACGAGTCCCTGAGCACCCTGTATTATGTCCGCAACCGTCTCAACGGCTGGACCTCCAATGCACCTCAGGCTTACGGCGGTGAGAACAGCTTCGGCCGTCCCTACCATGTCCATACCTTCGACCGTTACTTCCCGCCCTTCTACCGTGCTCCAACCAGCGCATCTGCTGCCCGCTGGACCGATACTCTGAACCCCGAGGGCATTTCCTACTTCAATGAGCATCCCGACTGGTATGCCTGGTCCGATGCCAGAGAGTCCCGCATCTCCTTCGGTCAGATGTGTATGTCCAATGAGGAACTGCTGGATGAATTCATCATCCGCGTTCTGAAGGCCATCGAACTGTCCTATGAGGATGCCGACAAGGCCGGTATCGACCGTCCTACCTACATCGACATCTCCCCTAACGACACCGGCGGACACTGCGAATGCGATGCCTGTACCGAGTCCATGGCCATTAGCGGCCCCTCCGGCCATCTGCTGAAGTTCATCAACCAGATCGCCGATGCTGTCTATGAAGTCTACCCCGAAATCAAGGTGGAGACGCTGGCTTACTCCGCTTACTTTGAACTGCCTCTGGACGGAACCAAGCCCAGAGACAACATGGTCATCCGTCTGGCTTCCAACGACCGTTCCATCCCCGCCAATCTGACCGACCCCATCAATAAGAACGCCAAGAAGCGTCTGGAAGTCTGGGGCGAGTATCTGAAGCCCGGTCAGCTGGTCTATTGGGACTATGCCGTTAACTATGGTGAAAACGGCGTTATGCCCAATATGTTCAACTATGAATACGACTGGCGTTATGTCTATGAAAACAACGGCTACGGCGTGTTCCTGGAACTGCAGGAGATCAACGAATCTGACTTCTGGGATATGAAGCACTGGCTGCTGACCAAGCTCATGGAAGATCCCTATCAGGATCAGTTCGAGCTGGCAGAAACCTTTGCCACCCTTTACTACGGCGCCGATGCCGCCGAGGAGATCATGGAATGGCTGCTGCTCATTGACAAGCTGGTTGAGCCCTTCAATGAGACCACCCAGATCCGTTATTCCGGCGATTTTATCGACAACCCCTGGCTCAGCGTTCAGAATGTCAAGAAGGGTCATAATCTCTTCGAGAAGGCCATTGCCGAGACCGAGGCCAACGATGACCTGACTGCGGAAGAGAAGGAACTCTTCATCAACCGTATCAACTTTGCCAGAACCGGTCTGGATCGTCAGATTCTGGCCAACTATACCCGCTATGTCAACGAAATGGCTGAAACCGGCGAGTTGTTTGACATCGGCAAGCGTGAGACCGGCGAGCGTATGGTGGCATCCATGCAGTGGGTCATGGATATGGAACTGGAAAATGACTATACCGGCGACCAGAATCCCGTTAAGCGCGGCAATCTGGGCGGTTCCACCGTTCTGACCACCTATGCCCAGTATGTGGGCATCCAGGATCCCAATACCGGTGAATATCTGGACCGTCCTGCTCTGCCTGAGCAGATCTTCGAGGATCACCCCGGTATCGATGTACGCCATATCTATGACTACACCGACAGTACCTTCTGGGATGCTTCCTACCACTTCGGTTATAATTATGTTGGCTCCTATTTTGGCAAAGCCTCCTATGAAGGTGGCAGCGCCGTTGTGTGGGATATCCGCACACTGGCCAGTAATAATGAAGATGGTGAGCTGACTGCCCATCAGAAGCACTATTACACCTTCTCTGAGACCAAGACTCTGCCCGGTCTGGAAAAGATGTTCCTGAACAAGCCCATCATCGCTGATGGCGAATGGCACCTCTACCGTATGGAGGATCGGATCGTTCGTAAGGAAGGTTCCAGCCTGTTCTCTGTTTTCGGTTCCACCATGCGCTTCGAGCTGGACGAACTGGAGCATCTGACCAACGATCCTGTGGATGTCTACTTGAACATGAAGATCGAGGGCGATCCTACCGGCGAAGACCCCAACAACTATGCCAAGATCTACATTGACCGTGTCATCTTTGTGGAAGACTGCACCGGTCACGATATCAACTACACCTCCTCTATCCCTGCCACCTGCGCCAAGGGCCAGATTCTCATCGGCACCTGCCCCATCTGCGGCAAGGAAGCACGGAAGGAAGTTGCCGGCACCAAGCTGAACCACACCCTCACCGGTGACTATGTCTATGATGCCGCAACCAACACCTATACTGCCAACTGCGCCGTCTGCGGTGAAGTGGAATACACCAACCTCAAGGGCAAGCTGCCCGATGATGTGATGGCTTCCCTCATGGCAGAAGGCACTGAGCTGGACCGTGTCTATGACTACGGTGTCCATGACTTCACTCTGGAGTCCAAACCCGGCAGTGCCGAGGTCATTGACGATCCCGATTCCGATCTGGGCGAAACTGCCTACTGGGATATCGCCAAGGTCAACGCACAGTCTTACTTCTATATTACCAATACCCAGGGCATCCGTTTCTCCCGGAACAATGCACCCTATCCCACCACTGCCAAGGATATCATCACCGACGGCGAATACCATGTCTAAAAAATGGAAGATGTGGATCTCTTTGCCGGTGACGATCCCCGACTGATCATCTGGGACTGGACCCTCCAGCTGAAGACCGACAGCCTCAGACATCTGGAAGGCAAGAAGGTGGACCTGTACTTCTCTTTCAAGGTGGAAGGCGAACTGAAGTACGATGATCCCAATAACATGCCCAAGTACTATGTTGACCGCATGATCATCGCAGAGAACTGCCCTGAACATTCCACCGACAACATGGTCTACGATGCAGCTCAGAAGGCTTATGTGGGTACCTGCGACAACTGCGGCAAGACCATTAAGAAGGAAGTTCTGGCAGAGCTGCCTCAGGAAGTTCTGGATGCCATCGAGCAGGCTGACAGCTCTCTGACCCATGTCCATGACTACAGCATCGATGACTTCTTCTATGCTCATTCTGAGTTCCCGCCCTTCCGTCAGGAAGTTGCAGACAACACTTCCGCTGTGGGCAAGGCACTCTACTACAACACCAACCACACCTCTGCTTCCACCAGAAACAACTACTTCGCCTTCTCCGGCAGCAAGGAGTTTACCCTGAAGCAGGTCATGTGGGAAAGCACCCCCACTCCCATGACCGGTATCTCCGGTAAAGAACTGAACGCCAACAGCGGCGACGGCCAGTACCATCTGTATAAGATCTCCGGTATTCTGCTGCCCAGCCATGTCCGCTACATCTATGGTTTCGACTACTACATCCAGTATACCTTCCAGGATATCAAGGCCGCTCTGACAGATCTGCCTCTGGATGTGTATATCTCCATGAAGGTGGATGGCGATGTCACCTGTGCTGACAGCAAGAACCTGCCTCACTACTGGGTCGACCGCATCATCGTGGTGGATACCTGCGCCAACCATGTGGAGAAGAAGGATCTGGAAAAGATCTCCTCCGCTACCTGCTATCAGGGTGAGATCTGGCGCGGCCAGTGCGGCCTGTGCGGCAAGATCGCCGATATGGAGATGGAAGAAACCAAGCTGGATCACAAGTTCGGTGATTATGAGTTTGACACCGCCACCGGCAACCAGATCTCCCGTTGTGAGAACCCCGGCTGCGATGAGTTCAAGTTCATCGTTTCCAAGGGCGATCTGCCTCAGGAGATCAAGGATGATCTGACCGCCAACAGCATTGGTCTGGATCATGTCTTCGATTACACCGCCGACCAGTTCAGCCTGTCCGGTGCCTTCCGTCTGGTCCAGGATGCCGACTCTCTCACCGGTATCGCCGCCAGAGGCAATGCCTGGGAAGACCCCACCAAGTATAACCCCAGTGACCTGATCATGAAGCCCAACGAGGTTTGGAATCTCGTCATGTACAAGAACCCCGGTGCTGTGACCATTGGTACCCTCACCCATGGCATGATGAAGCCCAATGAAAACAAGGGCTATCAGATCTATAAGTTTGAAGACTTCACCATTCCCGAAGGCAGCTTCAACTACCTGCACTTCTTCTATTACAAGGTCCAGTGCCGTGACATCCTTGGCGATATGGCGAAGCTGGCAGGCAAGACCGTGGATCTGTATCTCTCCATCAAGATCGAGGGCGAACTGGATAACGACCGTGTCAGCAATGCCGGTCCCATCTTCTATATCGACCGCATCGTCATGGTGGACTCCTGCGATAACTACGAGATGGAGTACAAGGCACCTGCCGATGCCTCCTGCAAGGACGGCTCCGTGACCCTCACTGCAACCTGCCCCGTCTGCGGCAAGCAGAAGACCAAGGAAGGTCCTGCCGGCGGTCATGAATTCGGTTGGTACTACCGTGTGAAGGGTACTCAGTATGAATACCGTGCAGAATGTATCTACGGCTGCGGCACGGAAGACTTCCGTTACGATCCCAGACTGACTCTGAATGAAAAACTCCCCACAGAGCTGCCCGACTCCGTCAAGAACCATGTCATCGTGTCCTACAGCTGTGATGAGTTCATCCTCTCCGGCGAAGAACTCTACGGCTACCGTTGGGATCATGATCTGAACCGTCCTGTGGCAGTCCGTGAGTATGATACCACCAAGTCTGCTGACAGCCAGTATGGACTGAATACCTCCGGCGGTATCGTCATGGCCATGCACCAGTTGGGCAGACCTGCCGAAGGTGTCGGTACCTTCAAGGGCACTGAGATCGCTGCCAACGCAGGCGATGGCAAGTATCATCTGTATAGCCTTAAGGGTGTTGTTCCCATTGTGGAAGACAACTACCGCTATATGTACATGTTCTCCGACTGGGTCCTCCAGTGCTGGATGTTCGATGATGACCTCATCACCGATTACAGAGGTGTGCCTCTGGATATCTACATGTACATGAGAGTGGATGGCGACCCCACCTGCGCAGGTGAGGAAAAGCCCATCTACTACATCGACCAGATCATCGTTGCCACCTCCTGCCAGGTGGATGAGACATGGACTGTCACCAAGGAAGCCACCTGTACAGAAATGGGTGAAGCTACCGGCGATTGCGCCATCTGCGGCCTGAAGGGTGCCGTGGTCGGTACGCCCAAGCTGCTCCACACCTTTGAGAAGCCTCTGACTTATCAGGATCCCACCTGCAAAACCAATAAGTGGGAACACGGCACTTGTACCGTTTGCGGAACTTCTGCAACACAGCAGGTTCCCGACAGCAAGCTGGAGCATGAGTTCAAGAACTATGTCCTCCAGGAAGACGGTGTCACGGAGATCGCTTACTGCAGCCTGGGCTGCGGCGAACGGCATATCCGAACCACCACGCCCTCCATGAATAACCCCCAGACGCCTGAACTGCCTCTGCCCGAGAACGTTCAGCAGATTCTGCCTGTTATCGGCAAGCCTGCTTCCCACGGTGTTTCCTTCAGCGATATCAAGTCCTCCGACTGGTATTTCGATGCTGTCAAGGAAGCTGTGGACAACAAGCTCATCAACGGTGTCACTGCCACCGAGTTCCGTCCCAACGAGACTCTGACTGTGGCACAGGCTATGAAGCTGGCTTCCGCTTACCACGAAATGAACTATACCGGCGACGTCACCCTCGAAAACGGTGCCGGCAACTGGTACAGCTCCTACGTGGACTATGCTGTGGAAAACGGCATCATCGACAGGGGTTATGCTTCCAAGAGCAATGCTGAGATGAACAAGCCCATCGACAGAAGCGAATTCGTCTCCATTTTCGTCAAGGCCATGGACGAAGGCAGCCTGACCGGTTACAACACCGTGGCTGACAATGCCATCCCCGACGTGAAGGCAGACGATGCCAATGCCGATGCCATCTACAAGTTCTACCGCGCCGGTATTCTGACCGGTTCTGATGCCAAGGGTACGTTCAACCCCACCAGCTCCATCAAGAGAAGTGAGGTCGCTGCCATTCTGAGCAGAATGTATAACGAGAACGTCCGCCAGAGCATCACTCTGAACTGAACAACCTAAAAAAATCCCCTCTCCGAACAGAGAGGGGATTTTGCATTGCTTAAGATTATGTATCTGCCCGACGGCTGAACATTCTGGCCAGACCGCCTTCGGAGGTCTCACGGAACCGCTGGTTCATGCTGACTCCGGTTTCGTACATGGTTTTGACCACCATGTCAAAGGAGATCCGCTGGGTATCGGACAGGAAATAGGAGAGGTTACAGGAATTCATGGCGCGCATAGCAGCCACGGCATTTCGTTCAATGCAGGGTACCTGCACCAGACCGCAGATAGGATCGCAGGTCAGACCCAGATGGTGCTCCAGCGCGATTTCGGCAGCATACTGGATTTGTGCGGTGGTAAGGCCGAAAAGGTAGGTGAGGGCAGCCGCCGCCATAGAGCAGGCTGCACCGATCTCTGCCTGACAGCCGCATTCCGCGCCGGAGATGGATGCATTGGTCTTGATGAGATTGCCCATGAGACCGGCCACGGCCAGTCCGCGGAGCATCTGTTCGTTGGTGAGCTTCCGCTGCTGCTGGACATAGACCAGACAGGCGGGGAGGACACCGCAGGCTCCGCAGGTGGGTGCGGTGACGATGGTGCCGCAGTCGGCATTCTGTTCGCTGACGGCAAAGGCATAGGCGGAAATGATCCGACATTCCCGAACCTGCGGTACTTCGTTGGGTGCGGGATTTTCCAGAAGGATCTTTGCCTTCCGCTCCACGTTCAGACCGCCGGGCAGGACACCTTTGGCAGCCAGACCTTCTTTGACGGAATTCTGCATGGTATCCCAGATGGTCTGCAGGAAGTCCCAGATGCCTTCGCCTTCACAAATCTCCACATACTGCGCCAGATCCAGACCGCGGAAGCGGCAGAACTGCTCGATTTCCGCAAAGGAGTTTTCGGGATAGACCTCCGGTGAGGTGCTGATTTCGCAGCCTTCATAGCGGATATCACCGCCGCCGATGCTCTCTACGCGGAGGGTGTCATAGACTTCACCGTTTTTTATGGCGGAGAAATCCATGGTGTTGGGATGTCGCATATCCTCCGGTTCGTCGCTGCGGAACACGATTTCCACGGGCAGGGGAGAGAGGACCTCTCTCAGGACCCGATCGGTTCCGTGACCTTTGCCGGTCTTGCTGAGAGATCCAAACAGATCCACCCGGAAGCTCTCTGCATCGGGATGCTGTGTTTTAAAATGAATGGCAGCCCGTTCCGGTCCGATGGTATGGGAACTGGAGGGGCCTTTGCCGATTTTATAGATCTCACGAATGGAACGCATAGCCAAAACTCCTTTTGTTCATCATTCCGTAGGCTGCAGTTTGCGGTCATTGACCAGGACATAAATGATGGTGACTGCATACAGACCAAACTGCACAAAGAGCATCATGGGGGCAGTATCAAAGTGGCGTCCAAGAATGGAAATATCCATGCTGTCAAAGACCTTCACGAAGAAGGCACCGGCGGTACTGCCCAGAAAAGTTCCCAGACTGCCGATCACGGAATGGAAGGACAGGTAGTAAGTCTGATCTTCTCTGGGGGTATTGATATAGGGCATGTTGGCCCAGCTGAGGTTGAGACCCACACCGGCAAAAGCCTGAATAAAAATGGAAATGGGATAGAGCCAGATGTAATTCTCCGGCAGGACAAAGGCCAGCAAAAGCATCGTCGGCGCATGGAGCATAGCACAGTAAGCAAAGGTGCGGAACCAGGAGACCTTGTCAATCAGCCTGCGCCAGTAGGGGGCAGTGAACAGACAGATGATGGTGAACACGGAGAATAGGTTGGTCATGGTGATACCTGCACCGATGTTGTGGAGCAGATGGAAAGTCCAGGACGATGCGGAAAAGGATGCGGCAAAATTCCACATACTGATGAGGAGCATGGTCATGAGGAACTTTTTGTGCCGCAGGGGCAGCCGGATGATGTTCACCAGCCGGATGGTAGTCTCGGTTTTGAGATACGGATATTCCTTCGGCAGGGAGAGGATCACCACATCCAGAAGGGCAAAGCCCAATGCCACAAACCGCATGGCGGTGAGAACGGTGGCTTCGTGGGGGGTTCCTTTGAGGGCGTCTGCCAGGAAGCCAAACAGAAACAGGGAAAGAAGACTTGCGGTGGTAGTGATGATCTGCTGGTAGGAAAAATACCGTGCCCGGAGCTTTGCCGGAATGAAATTCAGATGCCACACAGAATATCCACTGGAAAACAGGCTGTTGACCAGATTGGATATCAGCAGAATCGCAGAAAAACCCACCAACCGGGACTGGGGATCTTTTGCAAAAACCGCAAGGAGCGTCAGACACAGCAGGTTCAGCAGATAAGAGGCCAGCTTGCCTCCCGCCAAAAGCCAGCGGCGCTTCTGAAACCGCTCCAGGAAAACCGGAGAAAGGACACAGAAGCAAGCCGCCAGAGAGGGGATGATCCCCAAAAAGCTAGTGTCCACGATGGAAAAATCGTGGGAGGCCAGAAAGGCGGTGTAGAGGGCACCTGTGGAAATGGAACTGACGATGGTGGACAAAAAGGCGGACAGCAGCATACACCGCCGACCTTTGCCGTCATCCTCCTGCCAATTCAGCAGGGCAACAAAATCACTGTTACGAATACGACTTTTCAAAGACATGGAAATGCCTCCATTCGTGACGCAGACCCCAGGGGGGTTCGTAATGAATTTGCACACAAATGATACCATACGGCATTTCAAATGTCCATGCTCTGAAACGAAAAATGTCGGCAATTATTCCTTTTTGTGCAGAGCATTCAAAGAGAGTTCGCCGGCCAGCTTGAACAAAGCATCCTGCAGCACCTGTTCTGTGGTCAGACCGGCAGCCAGAGCCACCCGGTCATAGAAACCGGCGGTGATGGGATCGAGGCAAATGAGGAATTCTTCCATAAATGCACTCCTTATTACAAATGTATCCCATCTTATGCCGGGGGGATTGACAAGTGTGATAAAATAGATATGCTGAGAAAAAGTTTCCGAAAGGAAGATGCGATATGGCAAAAGAAAAGAAAGTCGAACAGATCACTGATATGGAGGTGGACTTTGCCCAGTGGTACACCGATGTGTGCAAGAAGGCAGAACTCATCGACTATTCCTCTATTAAGGGTATGTTTATTTACCGCCCCTATGGCTACGCCATCTGGGAGAACATCCAGAAGACTCTGGACGGCATGTTCAAGGCTCATGGTCATGAAAATGTCATGATGCCCATGCTGATCCCCGAGAGCCTGCTCCAGAAGGAGAAGGACCATGTGGAAGGCTTTGCACCCGAATGTGCATGGGTCACCTACGGCGGCAGCGATAAGCTGGAGGAGCGTTACTGCATCCGCCCCACTTCTGAGACCCTGTTTTGTGAGCATTTCAAGAATGTGATCCATTCCCATCGTGACCTGCCTAAACTGTACAACCAGTGGTGCAGCGTTCTCCGTTGGGAAAAGACCTCCCGTCCCTTCCTGCGTCACAGAGAGTTCCTGTGGCAGGAGGGTCACACCATGCATGCCACCGAGGAAGAGGCTCGTGAAGAGACCATGCGTATGCTCAATGTCTACGCTGACTTCCTGGAGAACACCCTGGCTATGCCTGTCATCAAGGGCCGCAAGACCGATAAGGAAAAATTCAACGGTGCAGAAGAAACCTACACCGTCGAATGCATGATGCACGACAAGAAGGCACTCCAGTCCGGTACTTCCCATTACTTCGGCGATGGCTTTGCCCAGGCCTTTGATATCACCTTCACCGGTAAAGACAATACTCTCCATCATCCCCATCAGACTTCCTGGGGCGTGTCCACCCGTATGATCGGCGGCATCATCATGACCCATGGCGACAACAACGGTCTGGTCCTGCCTCCCAAGGTGGCTCCCGTGCAGGTCATCGTTCTGCCCATCGCTCAGCATAAGGAAGGCGTTCTGGAAGGTGCAGGTGCCATCCGTGACCGTCTGATCGCTGCCGGCTTCCGCGTAAAGATGGACGACTCCGATCAGTCCATGGGCTGGAAGTGCGCCGAGTACGAAATGAAGGGCGTGCCTCTGCGTGTGGAGTGCGGCCCCAGAGATCTGGAAAACGGCCAGTGCGTCCTGGTTCGCCGTGTGGACGGCGAAAAGACTGTGGTCAATCTGACCGATCTGGAAACCGCTGTTGCCGAACAGCTGGAGCAGGCCCATGTGGTCATGTACAACAAGGCCAAGAAGAACCTGACCGACAATATCTATGAAGCCCACTCTCTGGAAGAGGCCAAGC
Source organism: Candidatus Avilachnospira sp. (assembly GCA_045579045.1). Classification (GTDB taxonomy): domain Bacteria; phylum Bacillota; class Clostridia; order Oscillospirales; family Oscillospiraceae; genus Avoscillospira. The sequence goes on along the minus strand of JAZNLL010000094.1, from coordinate 791 downwards.
AGATCCAGCAGGAAAAGGGCGGCTTCATCAAAACTATGTGGTGCGGCGAACTGGAATGTGAGCTGAAGATGAAGGAAGAAGCCGGTATGTCCTCCCGCTGCATGCCTCTGGAACAGGAAAATCTGGGCGATGTTTGCCCCATCTGCGGCAAGAAAGCCAAGCACAGCATCTACTGGGGCGTGGCCTACTAAAATAATTCTGCAATTTCACTGAAAAAAGCCAGAAAAATTTATGAAAAAAAGAGAAAATCCCCCTTGACATCAAGGGGGATTTATTATATGATGTAAAAGCGCGAGTTTGGGAAAACTCTGCGCAAATGCGATGAAGTGGGAGATTGCGTTGAAAAACGGTAACTTCCACAGAGTATGTCCGGTCATCGGGCGGCTGAGAACTGTGATTTTGCGAGCTGATAACTGTGTATATCGCCGCAAAACGGGTGTGTTCGGCCCACAAATGTCGGCCTTTTTCCGTGGGGCGGAATGATACGCACGGCTTAGCGGATTGAAGTTCTCGACCGTACCCAGCAGACTCGTAGACTGAGTACGTAATCAAGGAGGAAAACAAACATGGCAAACCAGGAAATGATCAGAATTCGCCTGAAGGCTTATGATCATCAGCTCATCGACCAGAGTGCAGAGAAGATCGTCGAGACTGCAAAGCGCAACGGCGCTTCCGTCTCCGGCCCCATCCCCCTGCCCACCAAGAAAGAGGTCGTCACCATCCTTCGCGCTGTTCACAAGTACAAGGACTCCCGTGAGCAGTTCGAGCGCAGAACCCACAAGAGACTGATC
>JAZNLL010000093.1:0-6257 GCA_045579045.1 Candidatus Avilachnospira sp. | reverse complement strand
TTGCGCAGCTCCGGCAGTTCGTGGGCGATGACATGATCCACACCGGGGTTCTGCAGACCCACGGCATTGAGCATACCGCTGGGGCACTCTGCAATTCTGGGGGTGGGATTGCCGAACCGGGCTTCTCTGGTCGTGCCCTTGAAGGAGAAACTGCCTAAGATGTTGATATCGTAAAATTCATGGAATTCCTGACCGAAGCCGAAGGTGCCGGAGGCAGGAATGATGGGATTGTCCAGTTCAATTCCACATAAGGTTACCTTGGTGGATGGTGTATTCATAATTGATACCTCTCAGATGTCAAGATGGGCGGTCTCCTCGCGGCATAGCCGCTGCGGTCGTAGCTAAAAATATGCCACCGGCATATTTTCTTAACGCTACGACCATACGATCTCCTCCCGTTCCAGCACAGGACCATCCTTGCAGATGCGCTTGTTGCCGTATTTGGTCTTGCAGCTGCAGCCCATGCAGGCACCGAAGCCGCAGCCCATCCGTTCTTCAAAGCTGTACTGACCGCTGGTAGTGGCGGTGGCTTCAATGGCCTTAAACATGGGCATAGGACCGCAGGTGAAGAAGTAGCTGTAAGTCAGGTCTTTCAGCACATCGGTGACGAAACCCTTGGTGCCGTAGGAGCCGTCGGCAGTGGCCACACAGACCTTCACACCCAGCGCCTCAAATTCTTTTTCGTAGAAAATCTCGTCCTTGGTGTTGAAGCCGAGAATGACAGTGACTTTTTTACCCATGGCAGCCAGCCGTTTTGCCAGCCCGTACATGGGGGGCACGCCCACGCCGCCGCCAATGAGAACGGGTGCGTCACCGGCCTTGTCCATGTTGTAGCCGTTGCCCAGACCCACCAGGGTGTCAATGACAGCATCGGGTTTTAACGTGGTCATCTGTTTGGTGCCTTCACCCACCGCCTTGTAGATGAGGGTGATGGAGCCTTCATCCCAGTCACAGATGGAGATGGGGCGGCGGAGATACAGCCCATCCAGCTTCAAATTGACAAACTGACCGGGGTTTTTGATGACCTTGGTATCTGCCTGCAGCTTCATCTGCCAGACAGCGGCGGTCAGCTGCTTATTTTCTAAAATGGTGCAGAATTGCTGATCCATTTTTATACTCCTTTCCAGACGGGCTTACCGTTCAAAACCGTCATCATGCACTTGCCCCAAACCTTTGTGCCGGTGAAGGGGCTGGCCTTTCCCATGCTGACAAAATCGGCAGGGTCAACGGTGTAATATGCATTGAGATCCCAGATGCTGTAACCTTCCATGGGGATGCCGAACCGCTTGCAGGGGATGACGGTCAGAGCTTTCAGCACCGTCTCCATGGGCACCAGTCCGGTCTTGACCAGATGGGTATAGACCACGGGGAAGGCAGTTTCAATGCCAACCACGCCCATGGCAGATTTCTCCAGCCCTCTGGATTTCTCCTCGGCGCTGTGAGGGGCATGGTCCGTGGCAATGCAGTCGATGGTGCCGTCAGCCAAGCCTTCTACCAGAGCCTCTCTGTCAGAACGGTCACGGAGCGGGGGGTTCATCTTAAATCTGCCGTCTTCCTGTAAAAAGCTGTCATCCAACGCCAGATAGTGGGGACCTGTCTCGCAGGTCACATCGATACCTGATTTCTTCGCCTCCCTGATAAGGGAGACACTTTCCTTGGTGGAAATGTGGCATACATGATAAGCGCAGCCTGTTTCCGCTACCAGTTCCAGATCTCTGGCAATGGGCTTCCATTCACTTTCGGAGCAGATGCCCCGGTGATTGTGGGCTTTGGCATACTGTCCGTCATGGATGTAGCCGCCAAAGAGGAGGCTGTTGTCCTCACAGTGGGCAACAATGGGCTTGCCCAGAGATTTTGCCAGTTCCATGGCAGCTTTCATCATCTCTTTGGACTGGACACCTCTGCCGTCATCGGAGAAGCCGATGACATTCGGCGCCATGGCAGCAAGCTCTGCCAGTTCCTCGCCCAGCTGACCCACGGTAATGGAGCCGTAGGGATAGACCCAGATGCAGGCATCTTTTTCGATGATATCCGTCTGCTGCTTCAGATGTTCAGCGGTGTCGGGCACCGGGTTCAGGTTGGGCATGGAGCAGACGGCGGTGTAGCCGCCTCTTGCGCAGGCAGCTGTGCCGGAGGCAATGGTCTCTTTATAAGAAAAACCCGGCTCACGCAGATGCACATGAACATCCGCGAAACCGGGAAAAACAGTGTATTCACGATCCTGGGGGAGAGAAGAAACAATATCCCCACAGTCGGGAGTGGGCAGACCAAGGTATTCAAAACGGACATCGGAGCGGTTCATCATGGGGTACTCCTTTCCTATCTCGTTATCTAAGTCATTATAGCAAAAAGTGCCGTATTCCGTCAAGGTGTCTGATGAAAGAAATCGCACCAATTTGCAAGGGTGCAGTTTTCGCATTGGGGCTTTCTGGCAGTGCAGACGGCTCTGCCGTGGAGGACAATGCGGTGGCAGAAATCGGAGCTTTCCTCCGGGGGCAGGATTTTGCGAAGCTGCTGCTCCACCTTTTCCGGTTCTTTGCCCTTTGCAAGACCCAATTTATTGGAAATGCGGATGCAATGGGTGTCGCAGACTACACTGCCGGGGGTTCCGTAAAGGTCACCCAAAAGCAGATTGGCGGTCTTTCTGCCCACGCCGGGCAGGGCCAATAATTCTTCCATGGTGTTGGGGACTTTACCGCCGTGTTTGCTTATCAGCGTCTGGCAGGCGAGAACGATGTCTCTTGCCTTGTGGCGGTAGAAGCCGCAGGAATGGACATATTCTTCCACCTCTGCCACATCGGCTTCTGCGAAGGCCTCCAGAGAAGGGAAGCGGGCAAAGAGGGCAGGAGTCACCTGATTGACCCGTTCATCGGTACACTGGGCAGACAGGCGCACGGCGATCATCAGCTGATAATCGGTCTCATAGTGCAGGGCACAGGCGGGGTCGGGATAAGCCCGCTTCAAAGCCTCGATGATGTTCAATACTTTTTCCTGCATAAATGCACCTCCTGTCTTTTGTCTATTATAACAGTTTTTTGACTGGCAGGCAATTCCACTTTTACTTTTTTCTCCGCCATGGTACAATGAGAAAAAAGGAGGTGCGCCATGGAGATTCTGCACCACGACCGGGATATTCTGGTCTGCATCAAACCGGCGGGAGTCAAGTCTACCGATGAGCCGGGCGGTCTGCCGGAGCTGCTTCGGGAGGCACTTGGCGATCCCAACGCCAACCTGCGGACGGTCCACCGCCTGGATCAGGCAGTCAGCGGCCTCATGGTACTGGCCACCAGAGCCAAAGCGGCATCGGAGCTTTCCCGTCAGATGCGGGAAGGGGAATTCCATAAGGAATATCTGGCGGTGGTCCATGGCAGTTTGCCGGAAACGGGCACATTCAAAGACCTTTTACTGCGAAACAAGCAAGAGCGCAAGACCTATGTGGTAGATGAACCGGGTAAGGATGTGCAGGAGGCAGTGCTGGACTATGTCCGTCTGGCAGAAGCGGACGGCCTTTCTCTGGTGAAGATCAACCTCCATACCGGCCGCACCCATCAAATAAGGTGCCAGTTCGCCTCCCGTGACCTGCCTCTGGTGGGGGATAAAAAGTATGGCTGGGGAGAGGACTGCCCCATCGCCCTGTGGTCCGCCAAACTGGCATTTTTGCACCCCTATTCCCGTCAGCCTATGGAATTTTTCCGTCAGCCTCCAGCTGTTGCACCCTGGACAAAGTTTTTTTGAAAAAATGAAAACGGGACTTGTGCAATGCAGACAAAAATGCTATAATCAAATGTGAATATTTCGTGATATTAACAATAGTCGGCAAGAAGGAAGAGATTGACCGAAAAAAACAACGATCCCAGCGCAGAAAAGAGTCAAATAAGGAGGAACTGTTTATGTATTTTCAGAAGAAGCACTGTGTCGCCATGCTGCTGGCAGGCGGTCAGGGCAGCAGACTGAAGGTTCTGACAGAAAACACTGCCAAACCTGCCGTGCCCTTTGGCGGCAAGTATCGAATCATCGATTTCCCGCTCTCCAACTGCGTCAACTCCCAAATTGATACAGTGGGTGTTCTCACCCAGTACCAGCCTTTGGAGCTGAACGAATACATCGGCAACGGTCAGCCCTGGGACTTGAACAGCTCCCACGGCGGCGTATCCGCCCTGCCGCCCTATGCCCGGAGCAAGCGCTCCGATTGGTATAAGGGTACCGCCAATGCCATCTATCAGAACATTCCTTTCATTGCCCGGTATGATCCCGATGATGTGCTGATCCTCTCCGGCGACCACATTTACGAGATGGACTATGCCAAGATGCTCCGCTACCACAAGGAAAAGGATGCAGACCTGACTGTGGCTGTCCGTCCCGTCCCCATGGAAGAGGCATCCCGTTTCGGCATCATGAATACCAATGATGACGGCTCCATCTATGAGTTTGAGGAAAAGCCCAAGCAGCCCAAATCCAACAAGGCCTCCATGGGTATCTACATATTCAAGTGGGATATTCTGAAAAAATTCCTGGAAGAGGACGAGGAAGACCCCAACTCCGAAAACGATTTCGGCAAGAACATCATTCCCAACCTGCTGAACGCCGGTCATAAGCTCTTTGCCTATGAGTTCGCCGGTTACTGGAAGGATGTGGGTACCATCAACAGCCTCTGGGAGGCCAATATGGACCTGCTGGGCGACCATCCCGAGTTCAATATTTACGGCTCCAACGGCCGTAAGATCTATGCCAGAAACTATGCCATGCCCTCTGCCTTCATCGCCAAGGGTGCTGAGATCTCTGACAGCTTTGTGGCAGAAGGCTGTGAGATCTACGGCACAGTGAAGCACTCCGTGGTCTCTGCTGGCTGTGTCATCGGCAAGGGTGCCGAGATCTGTGACAGCGTCATCATGCCCGGCGTGGTGGTAGAACCCGGTGCCACCATCCATCATGCCATCGTGGCAGAAGACTGCACCATAAAGGCCGGTGCCAAGGTAGGCGAAGCTCAGCCCGATCTGTCTTTGGAAAAGCTGAAGATCAGCGTCATCGGCAAGGACAATATCATCACCGAGGGTGCCGTTGTCGCCCCGGGCGATGTGATTTAAGGAAGGATGGTGACGATCATGGAAACAATGGGTATCATTTTCTCCAATATCTATGACAGCAAGATGGGCGTTCTGACGGAAGTCCGTACCTCTGCATCCATCCCCGTCGGCGGCCGTTACCGCCAGATCGACTTCACCCTCTCCAGTATGGCCAATTCCGGTATCAAGCATATCGGCATCATCACCAAGTATAACTATCAGTCCCTGATGGACCATCTGGGCTCCTGCCAGGAATGGGACTTGAATCTGGACTATAAGGGTGTCTGCCTGCTGCCGCCCTATTCCACCGGTCATAACGGTGTCTACCGCGGCAAGCTGGAAGCCCTCCTCAATGCCCTGCCTGTACTGGAAAGCGGCAACCATGAATATGTGGTTCTGGCCGATACCAATATCATGGCGGCTGTGGACTTCCGTAAGGTGGTCAATGCTCATATTGCCTCCGGCTGTGATGTGACTGTGGTGGCCAAGGACGGCATTGCCGATGGCAAGACCGTGTGCCATTTTGCAGTCAAAGCCGATGAAAACGGTGTTGCCAAGGCCATGAGCTGCGAATACATCGCTCCCGCGGACTATTCTGCCTCCATGGGTATGTTTGTCATGAAGCGCCAGCTGCTCATCGATACCATCAAAACGCTGGTGCCTCACGGTTACTACCATCTGGAGCGGGACTTCCTGATGAACCTGTGCAATGCAGGCAAAATGAAGCTCAATGTCTATCATTTTGAAGGTGTGGCGCTGTCCAGCGATACCATGGAGACCTATTATAAGAACAACATGGCCCTGCTGGATGCCGATGTCCGCAGAAGCCTGTTCCATGGCGAAGTGCCCATCTATACCAAGGTTCGTGACGAAGTTCCCACCCGTTACGGAAAGAACTGTGAAGTTGCCAACTGTATGGTGGCTGATGGCTGCCGTCTGGACGGTTATGCGGAAAACAGCATCATCTTCCGTGAAGTCAAAATCGCGGAAGGCGCAGAAGTCAAGGATACCATTGTCATGCAGGGCTCTGTCATCGAAGCCGGTGCCAGCGTTCAGTATGCCATTCTGGATAAAAATGTCACCGTCAAATCCGGCACAAAGCTGCTGGGTTCTCCCGAGCAGCCGCTAGTTATCAGAAAGGGCGTTACCGTATGAAAATCGCAATTGCAGCCTCCGAAGCTGCTCCCTTCATCA
>JAZNLL010000092.1:0-12404 GCA_045579045.1 Candidatus Avilachnospira sp. | reverse complement strand
TTCATTCCATGATCTCCTGCTGCAGCCGCAGCTTCAGACCGCTGTATCGGCGGGTCTGTCGGTCATTGGCCACCATGGCAGCCACCACTTCCTCGTTGCCTACCACAATAAGCAGATCCTTTGCCCGTGTGATGGCAGTATAAAGGACACTTCTGGTCAGCAGATACCGGCTGCCCGACCATGCCGTCAAAATCACAGCGCGGTATTCGCTGCCCTGACTCTTGTGAACCGTCATGGCATAGGCCGGTTCCAGCTCTGCCAGCATGGTGAAGTCGTAGACCGCTTCCCGGTCGTCAAAAACGATGGTCACCGTTTCCTCCTGGGGGTCGATCTCGGTGATCCTGCCGATGTCTCCATTGAAAATACCGGCACCGGAGCCAAGACCGTCCGTCCGTTTCCAGAGGATATCATAATTGTTTCGGATCTGCATGACCCGATCCCCTTCCCGGAAGGCATAGTCGCCATAGACTTTCTCCCGTTTGGTGGGATGGGCAGGGTTGAGAACGCTCTGCAGCTGTTTGTTGAGATTTCTTGTGCCGGCTTCATTCTTTCTTGTGGGAGAAAGGACTTGAATATCCGTGGGATCGATGCCCATATTCTTGGGCAGCCGCTGGCTGCAAAGCTCCTGAATGGTACGCACCACATCTTCCGATGTTCGGCGCTTCATGAAGAAGAAATCCCGATCTTTCACACCCAGTTCCGGCAGTTCGCCGTGGTTGACTGCATGGGCGTTCATGACGATGAGGCTCTCCTGTGCCTGCCGGAACACCTCCGTCAGACGGATGGTGGGCACTGCCTCACTGCGGATGAGATCGGAGAACAGATTACCCGGTCCCACAGATGGCAGCTGATCCGGGTCGCCCACTAGGATCAGACGGCAGCTCTGAGGCAATGCTTTCAGAAGGGACTGCATCAGCAGCACATCCACCATGGATGTCTCGTCCACCACCATGACATCGGTCTCCAGTGGTGTATCTTCATCATGGAAAAAGCACATGTCGCCAGTCTGCTGGTCGTACTGGGCTTCCAGCAGCCGATGGATGGTGGAAGCCTCCCGACCGGTACATTCGCTGAGCCGCATGGCAGCCCGTCCTGTGGGGGCAGCCAGCGTGGTGTCCAGTTTCATTTTATCGAAGAGGGACAGAATACCTGCCATGATGGTGGTCTTGCCCGTACCGGGGCCGCCGGTGACGATCATGACCCGGTTCTCCGCTGCGGCACGGATCGCCTGCAGCTGCTTGTCCGCATAGTCGATCTCCGCCTCTGCCTGCACCTCTGCCAGCAGCCGTTCCACATCTCTGTGGGGCTTTGGCAGCTTTCGTGCCATCTGGCAGATTCGTTGGGAAATATAGACCTCCGCCTCATACAGTTCCGGTACATAGCAGGCCTCCAGACCTGCCACCGTATCGGTTTTCAGCTGATCGGTCTCACACAGGCGAAGAATACCTGCATCTATGATGGCTTCCTCCAGACCCAGCAGCATGGCAGTGGCTGCCACCAGCTTGTTCCGGGGAATAAAGGTATGACCGTTGTTTTGATTGAAAGTCAGTTCAAACAGGACACCGGCCTCCACCCGCCGCTCATCGTCTGCCTCTGTACCCAGTTCCAGAGCAAAGGCATCCACAGCGGCAAAATCCGCTCCAAAATAAGGTTGGGTCAGCATGTAAGGATCGTCCTGCAAGGCATCCACAGCCAATTCGCCGTAGGCGCGGTACAGACGCATGGCCAGTCCCACCGGCAGCCGATGGGCAGACAGAAATTCAATGAGCCGTCGCATACCCACCTGCCGCTTGAAGCTTTCGGACATTTCCAAAGCCTTGGCACGGGAGATTCCGGGAATAGAAGCCAGTTTCTCCGGTTCATTTTCCAGAATGTCCAGACTACTGCTGCCAAAGGCAGCCACGATTTTGGCCGCGGTCCTTCCGCCGATGCCCTTGACGGCACGGGAAGAAAGGTAGGCAAGAATCTCCTCACTGGTCTCCGGCATGTGCCGTTCCAGCAGATCGGCTTCAAACTGCCGACCGTAGGAGGCATGGGCCGTCCAGCGGCCGGTGATGGCCAGCCGCTCCCCGATAACAGTCATGGGAATGGTTCCCACCACCGTCACGACCTCGTTGTCCTGAGAACGCAGACGCAGAACCGTATATCCATTTTCCTGATTTTGAAAGACCACCGCCATAACGGTGCCGTAAAGGATCTCCTGTTCCATCGCATACGTCCCCATTTTCATAGTACCTTATATCATACTATATGAATGTGAATTTTTCAACGAAAACCTCAAAACTCCATTAAATCCAAATAATCCTCCAATGCAGGTGCCGGACAATAGTCCAGCCAGGTATACCGATCCTGCAAAAGCTGCGCCGTATCCAATCCCGGTTTGGTTAGACCGCAGTCCACCATGACCATCCGGCCGCCGGTGATTTTTCCATCCCGAAGCCAGCCGTAGGCACGGACACGCCGTTCCAACCCATCGCCGTTTCCCCGGACGAAATAAAGAGTCACCATCTCTCTGCCAAAGACCGGCTCCAACAGCAGTCCCAGCAGACACCAGGCCAGCAGTATCACACCGCAGGCAGCAAAAAACACCAACAGCACTTCTCCCAACATGGCCGCACCTCCTGCCCCAGTCTATGCCCGGGCAATAAAAATGTGAGAGGCATTGCCTCTCACGTCGATTAACATAATTATTTTATCGTAAAGCTATTCCATGGTGCTATGACAGGTGGGTTTTGGGTGAAATGCAGCTTTTCTCCGGTGATGGGATGAGAAAAGGCAAGGCTATGACACCACAGCCCCAGTTTGCTGCCCGGTTCTTTTCCGCCGTATTTTCCGTCTCCCACCAAAGGCAGTTTTCTGGATGCAAACTGCACCCGAATCTGATGGGTACGGCCTGTATGCAGACGGACACGAACCAGCGTCCGCTCCCCTGCTGTTTCCAGAAGGGTATAGTCCAGTTTTGCATCCTTGACACCCTTTCGCAGGCGATCCACCACATAGGTCTTGTTCCGCCGCTGGTCATGGAACAGCAAGTCTTCCAGCACCGCTTCTTTTTCGGCAGGAATTCCCCGAAGAACTGCCAGATAGATTTTTTCCATCTCCCGGTTCTGCACCGCACGACTGAGACCTGCGGCTGCCTCTTTGGAAAGTCCGTAGACCATGACGCCGCCAACTTCCTTATCGAGGCGGTGGATCACATGGACTTCCTCCACCTGCAGCTGCTGCCGCAGCAGATGTGGCATACTGTTCTCCCCTGCATCCTGCGAGAGAACCCCCGCCGGTTTGACGACCACAGCAATATGCTGATCTGCAAACAAAACTTCCATACCTTGCTCCCATTGCGTTTTTTTCATTTTAACACAGCCGTTAACAAGTGGCAAGCCATTGCTTTTTCAATCAATTTTCCCTATAATATAAAAAAATGCTTACGGAGTTTTTTATGAAACGAAAAGATTTCAAAAATTGGAGTGCCATCCGCATTTTCCTTTCCTATTTTGCACCCCATAAAAAACTTTTCATTTTAGATATGTGCTGCGCTTTTTTTGTGGCACTGGTGGATCTGGCCTACCCTCTCGTCTCCCGTCATGCCATGCAGGTCATGCTCCCCGGGAAAGCCTATTCTGCCTTTTTCACCGTCATGGCCATCGTGGTGATCGCCTATATTCTCCGCTCTCTGACCCATTATATCGTTATGTACAAGGGTCACACCTTCGGCATCCGGGTGGAGGCCGACATTCGCAGAGATCTGTTCGCCCATCTGCAGACCCTTGGCTTTGATTTTTATGACTCTCACCGCACCGGTCAGCTTATGAGCCGCCTGACCACCGATCTTTTTGAGATTACCGAGCTGGCCCACCACGGACCGGAGGATCTGTTCATCGCCTCCACCACCATTCTGGGTGCATTGATTGTCATGTTCACCGTGGAATGGCGGCTGGCACTGGTGGTGGCTCTGCTCATCCCCATTTCCATAGCAGTCATCATGTCCCGTCGGAGAAAAATGGGCAATGTCTCCCGACAGGTGAAGTCCAAAATCTCTGCCATCAACACGGAGATTGAATCCAGTCTTTCCGGTATGCGGACAGCCAAAGCGTTCGCCAACGAAGATCGGGAATTCAAAAAATTCTGTGAAGCCAATGACCGCTTCAAGAACTCCAAGCGGATGTTCCATCGGGAAATGGGTATTTTCAGCGGATTTATGGAATTCTTCCTCTCCATCATGTCTGTGGCGGTTATCTCCGTCGGCGGCTGGCTCATTATGAACCACGAGATGGACTATATCGATCTCATCACCTTCAGCCTTTATATCACATCCTTCATCAACCCCATCCGCAAGCTGGCAGCCTTTGCCGAACAGTTTGCCGTTGGCACGGCAGGTCTGCAGCGGTTTCGGGAGCTGATGGCAACCGATCCCACCTTCTCCGATGCTCCCGATGCAGTCTCCTCCGAGACCTTCCGTGGTGAGATCACCGCCGAGCATGTGGATTTTGCCTATGAGGGCAATCTGGATGTGCTCCACGATGTGAGTCTGCGGATCGTTCCCGGCGAGACCATCGCCATTGTTGGTCCCTCCGGCGGTGGAAAAACAACATTATGTCAACTTATCCCTCGTTTTTACGATGTCCAGTCCGGTTCCATTTCCATCGACGGAACGGATATCCGACAGATTTCTCAGGAATCTCTCCGCAAAAACATCGGTATTGTCCAGCAGGACGTGTTTCTCTTTGCCGATACGGTTCTGGAAAATATCCGTTACGGCAAACCGAATGCCACCATAGATGAGATCATCGAAGCCGCTAAGAAAGCCAACATCTACGAAGATATCCTCGCCATGCCCAACGGATTCGACACCTATGTAGGCGAACGGGGCACCCTGGTTTCCGGCGGACAGAAGCAGCGTATCGCCATTGCCCGGATCTTCCTGAAGAATCCGCCCATTCTGATTTTGGACGAAGCCACCTCTGCTCTGGATACCATCACCGAAGCCCGAATCCAGTCGGCCTTTGATGCTTTGTCTGTTGGACGCACCACCCTCATTATTGCCCACCGTCTTTCCACCATCCGCAAGGCCACCAGAATTCTTGTCATCAGTGAGGGACGGATTCAGGAACAGGGCAGCCATCAGCAGCTTATGGAGCTGAATGGCATCTACGCCAACCTTTACAACACCCAGACAAAACTCCATGGATAAGGAGACATAAACATGATGGATCATAGCGGTCATCGCAAGCGGCTTCGCAGCCGTTTTCTGGAACACGGTCTGGACGTGCTTCCGGATCACGAAGTATTGGAGCTTTTACTGTTCTATGCCCTACCCAGAAAAGATACCAACCTGTTGGCCCGTCAGCTTCTGGATCACTTCGGCACCATTGCCGCTGTACTGGAAGCACCTCTGGAGGAACTGAAGTCTGTTGCCGGCATCGGTGAGAATGCAGCAGTGCTGCTGCATCTCATTACCCCCTTATCCCGGCGGTATCTTTTATCCCGTACCGAAAAGAACGTGTGTCTTTCCACGTCCAAGGACTGCGGCGAATACCTGCTGCCCTATTTCTTCGGTGCAACGGAGGAGCAGGTCTATCTGCTCTGTCTGGATGCCAAGTGCAAAGTTCTTGCCTGCCGACTGCTCCAGTCCGGCAGTGTCAATTCAGCCTTGGTTCCTCTTCGGAAGGCGGCCGAGGTCGCCATGGCCTGCAATGCCAGTGCCGTCATTCTCGCCCACAACCACACCAGCGGTCTGGCACTTCCCTCCCGGGCCGATATCGAAGTGACGGAACAGCTCCGTGCCGCCTTGGAACCCTTGGAGATCAAGCTGGTGGACCATATCATCGTGGCAGACGGCGAATATGTTTCCATGATGGACAGTAACCGGTTTGATCCTTGATCAAACCGGTTACTGTCTGCGGTTTTCAAAAGCATTCTGCATTTTGAAAACCTGTTGATTGAACGCGAAAGGGGCTTTTTGCCCCTTTCACACTATCCCCGCTGCTCAATCAACCAACTCGTGTTTCATCTCTTGACATCGTACTTTTGGTGCATTATAATACTTGTGAACCGCGACAACCAAACACAGGGGCGCTGGACGCAGTCCGGCTGAGATTGGAAGGAAACGCCCTTCCGGGTCCCTTAACCTGATCCGGGTAATGCCGGCGTAGGAAGCTGTTTTGTATACTGCATTTGCTTCGTACCGCACTACCGTTTGGATGGTGCGGTATTTCTTTTTAAGGAGGTCTTTTTATGACCCAAGCAAGCAAATCCCGTTCTGCCGTTCGCACCCTGTGCGAAGGCGCCCTGATGATCGCCCTGGCGGAGATCCTCAGTTTCCTGCCCCTGTACAAAATGCCCTGGGGCGGTTCCATTGATCTGGCCATGCTGCCAATTTTCCTGTTCTGCGCCCGGTGGGGCTTTGGACCCGGTATGCTGGCAAGTGTGGCTCACGCCATTTTGCAGACCCTCTTTGAAGGCGGCATCGCCATTGGCTGGCAGAGCATCGTCGGCGATTTTCTGTTGGCCTATTCCGTCATGGGTGTGGCAGGTCTGTGCCGGAACTTCTACCTGGGCACTCTGGCAGGCTGTGCCCTCCGCTTCCTTGTCCACTATGTAGTCGGCGCTACCATCTGGGCAGAATACATGCCGGAAGTGTTCTTCAACATGACCATGACCACGCCCTGGCTCTATTCCGCTCTGTATAACGGCTTCTACATGGTCATCGACTGCGCCGCCATTTTGCTCATCGGCTTCCTGCTGAGCAAAACTCCCGCAGCCAAATATCTGAAACCCTATAACTAAGGAAAACGCAGACGGCTCAAACCGTCTGCGTTCTTTTTACATATGCTCCCGGATGGCCTTCACATCGACCAGCAAGGGCTGAGCGGGAGTGGCATAGTCATCATGCTCATACACGCAAAGATACATGCAGCAGCCCAGCTGACCGCCAATTCTTCGCAGCAATCCACATTCACCGACACAGAGGAAGAGGAACGGAATATCCAACTTCTCTTTCAGCAGCTGAATGATCTTCAAATTCTCCAGCTGCTGTTCCATGGTCTCGGCACCGGTGACAATTTTGGCAATGTCCGCGCCACGCTCCTGATGGGCAAGGGCAATTTCCAACACCCGCTCTGCCGGTGTATAAGTAAACACATGGGAGGAAATGAGCACCTCTGCACCCTTTTTATGGAGCTGTTCAATGAGCTGTTTCTGCTTCTCTACTGCCGTCGGCTCAACCGTCAATTCCCCCGGCTGGGGATCAAAATAGTCACCCATGACATCGCAGAGAACCTTGCCATGATCTGCCACCTGCAGCAGTTCCGCTGCCAGTTCTTCGTCCGTTCTTCCCTCGTTTTCATAGGTGCGATAGTTGGTCACATACACAGGTAAATCTGTATAAGAAATCAGATCTTTGTAAATTTCCTGCTTTTTATATTCCGGCTTCAGCCGCTCCAGCTCCACACCGAAGGCCTCTGCCCCCAAAGGTGTGGCAAGATCCATCAGCTCCTTAATTCTATCGGGGTCTCCTGCCTGTACCATCACGGTCAGCATGGCTTTTTCCCGGTTCAAAAAAGACTTCTTTATATCAATACCTCCTTGTCATTGCATTTCTTCCGCCATCGATCATGATATTTTCGCCGTTGATAAACTGACCCTTATCCGAGGCGATAAACAGACACAGATCGATGATTTCCTGGGGATCGGCAGCTCTGCCTGCAAGGGTTTTCATACCGGCCATGGCCTCTCTGGTAAGAACAGGTCCCGGAGACACACAGACGCAGCGGACATTATACTGCGCACCGTACTGGGCAACGGATTTCGTCAGACCGAACATCAAACCGGCCTTGGAGGTCGGATAATCCATGCCGTAGCCATCGCCCTCCATACCGGTGATAGAACCGATATTGATAATCAGACCGCTGCGCTGCTCACGCATCTGCTTCAAGACTGCATGAGCAAAATAGAACGGTCCTTTCAAATTGACATCGATGCCCCAGTCATAAACATCAATGGGCACATCGGGAAATTCGGAAAATCGGCTTCTGTCCACATTTCTCATGCGGACGGCTGTGCCACCGGCAAAGTTTGCCATGATATCGATCCTGCCAAAGGTCTCCACTGCCAGATCTCTTGCATGGCATACCTGCGCATAATCTCTCACATCGCAAACGATGCCGATGGCTTTCCCCTTCCCTCTCCTGTTGATCTCCGCAACCTTTTCCATCAGAACAGGCTCGTTGACATCACACATGGCCACATTTCCGCCCAAGTCGGCAAAATTCTGCGCAAACAAAAGACCCATACCGGAAGCGGCACCGGTAGAAACCGCAACCTGATTGGTAAAGTCCATACGCTCATCTCCTTTTTTATCATTATAAAACCCGCCCTCCCAAAAACAAATGCATAAATCGGCTCTATTTTGATGTTTTTGGTCAAATTTTTTACAAAATTTGACTTTTCCTTGATATTTATGGTATATTGTTCCGGGTGAGATTCTATGGATATCAACAAAATCGAAATCACAGACATTCTGGCGGTCATGACCGTCTTTTCTCCCAAAGGCCGGACGGACAGCATTCACAATCGCAGCTGCTACGGTTTGAGTTTTACGGCTGACGGAGAGATTCTCTATACCCACAAGGGGCAGACTTACCTGTCGGACAGACACCATGCCGTCATCCTGCTGAAGGGACAGAGCTACTCTCTGCAGGGCACGAAAAAGGGAACATTCCCTGTCATCAATTTTGATTGCGAAGGATTTGTTTCCGATGAATTCATTGTCCTTCCGATCAGCCAGATTGAACCCATTTTGAAGGATTTTGAGTATCTGAAAAATAGATTTTTCCGGGAGGAAAACCGACTTCTGTCCATGAGCATTCTCTACAAAATGCTCTATGACCTCGTCCGGGGGGAGACGCTTCTGCATTCTCCTTTATCCCCTGCGTTGATCTATCTGGAGCAAAACCTCTCCTTTGATATCACCAATGCCACGCTGGCAGAAACCTGTTCCATGAGCGAGGAATATTTCCGAAAGCAGTTCAAAAAAAGATACGGACTATCCCCTAAGCAGTATGTCATCGACCTGCGAATCGCCAAGGCCAAACAACTTCTGACTGACGGAGTACTGAAAGTTCAGGCAGTCTCCGAGCAATGCGGTTTTTCTAATCCCTATCATTTCAGCCGCCTGTTTAAAGAAAAAACAGGTCTTACTCCAACGGAATTCATGAATACAAATAAGACAGACCGCATCTGATATCTTGCCAACTTTCTCTTCAGAAGGTATAATGAGGAAAATGACAAAGGAGGTTCACCTATGGCATATTATATCGGTCAGGCTCTCGGCATCGTGGCAACCGTCTGCTGTTTTGCCCTTCCTCTGTTCAAGAAGAAATGGCAGATGTTGCTGGTTTCCGCCACCTCCAACCTGTTCTTTGCCCTCAATCTGATTCTGATCGGTGATGTGGGTTCTGCCATCATCGTCAACCTTTTGGCCATTATCCAGACCTTGCTGTCTTTGTGGCATGTGCAGAAGGACAAACCTGTGACCGTAGTGGAAAATATCATCTTCCTCATCGGTTACATCATCTGCGGTTCTTTCGGTTTCCACAGAGCTTTGGATGTGCTGCCCATTCTGGGTGCCATCTTCAATATGCTCTCTGTGTTCCAGAGGGATGAGCAGAAGACCCGTATCCTCATTCTGCTCAATGCCTCCACCTTCTTCATCTATTACATCGTGGTAGGCTCCACCAATCTATTCGCAGAGCTGCTGGCCGTCATCACCACCGTCATCGCCATGATAAAATACAGAAAACATGAGTAAAATTATTGAAATCGCCGATTTTTCCGCCCCCGAATTGGATGTCTATGCCCGTTTGACGGAAAACCAATTATTGAACCGGGAACACCCGGAAGACGGTCTGTTCATCGCCGAAAGTCCCATCGTAGCAGAGCGGGCTTTGAACGCAGGCTATGAGCCCGTCTCCATGCTGCTGGAAAAAAAGCATATAGAAACACAGGCAGCATCCCTCATCGACCGCTGCCATGTGCCGGTGTATACAGCGGAATTTGATGTTCTGACCCAGCTGACAGGTTTTCAGCTGACCAGAGGCGTCCTCTGCGCCATGAGAAGGAAGTCCCTGCCCTCATTGGAGGATGTCTGCAAAAACGCTAAACGGGTAGCCGTATTGGAGAATGTCATGAACCCCACCAATGTGGGAGCCATTTTCCGCTCTGCGGCAGCATTGCGCATGGATGCGGTGCTGCTGACCTCCGCCTGCAGTGATCCCCTCTACCGCAGAGCCATCCGGGTCAGCATGGGAACGGTGTTCCAAATCCCGTGGACATTTGTATCGGAGAACTGGGCTGTCCAGTTAAAACAGTTGGGCTTTGCCACCGCAGCCATGGCGCTGACAGACGACTCCGTCAGCATCCGTGACCCTAGGCTTGCACAGGAAGAAAAACTGGCCATCGTCCTCGGTACGGAGGGTGACGGTCTGGCAGAGACCACCATCGCCCAATGTGATTACACCGTCAAGATTCCCATGTCCCATGGCGTAGACTCCCTCAATGTAGCCGCCGCCAGTGCAGTCGCCTTCTGGCAATTACAGATTGAAGCATAAAAATCGCATCCTTTCGGATGCGATTTTTTCTTTATTTAATTTCCAGTTCGTCAGCATCCACAGGTGCGATTCCGTGAGACTGCAGCAGAGCAACAAACTTTTCTTCATCGGAAATACGGAAGACCATGTAAGCCTTGTTGTCCTGATGGGTGAACAGAGAGTACATATACTCAATATCGATATTGCCCTCCGCCAACAACGCCAGCACAGGTGCCAGTCCGCCGGGTGCATCGGGTACAGCCACCACCACCACAGGGGTCATGGAGAGAATGTAGCCATGAGACAGGAGCACGCCGGTGGCCTTTTCCGCATCGTCCACGATCATGCGCAGCACGCCGTAGTCAGAAGTCTCCGCAATAGAGATGGCTCGGAGGTCAATGGCATTTTCTGCCAGAACGCCGGTAATTTCAGCCAACTGTCCGGCACGGTTTTCCAGAAAAACAGAAATCTGATGAACGCTCATGAAAGTACCTCCTTAAATTTTACGCTTGTCGATGATACGAACGGCCTTGCCTTCGCTTCTGGCGATGGACTTGGGAGCCACCAGCTTGACCTTGGCATAGATACCAAGCATGATCTTCAGTGCAGCAACCAGATTCTTTTCCATGGCACTGATCTTTGCCAGAGAGTCGGAGAAGTTTTCGGGAGTCATTTCCACCATGACTTCCAATGTATCGGAATGGTTGACACGGTCCACCACGATCTGATAGTTGGCCTGATATCCCTGCTCGATGAGGACGGCCTCGATCTGAGAGGGGAACACATTGACACCCTTGACGATGAGCATATCATCGCTTCTGCCCATGGGCTTGGACATCTTCACATGGGTTCTGCCGCAGGGACACTTTTCTCTGGTCAGCACACAGATATCACGGGTGCGATAACGCAGCAGAGGGAATGCTTCCTTGGTGATGGCCGTAAAGACCAGTTCGCCCTTGGAGCCTTCCGGCAGGACTTCACCGGTGTTGGGGTCGATGATCTCGGCAATGAAGTGGTCTTCGTTGATGTGCATACCGGTCTGAGCCTCACATTCAAAGGCCACACCGGGACCGGAGGTCTCCGTCAGACCGTAGATATCATAGGCCTTGATACCCAGATTTTTCTCGATATCATGGCGCATTTCTTCCGACCATGCCTCTGCACCGAAGATACCGGCCTTCAGTTTGATCTGATCCCGGAGACCGGCTTCCTGAATGGATTCCGCCAGATACTGGGCATAGGAGGGGGTACAGCAGAGAATGGTGCTTTCCAGGTCCGTCATAAACTGCATCTGCCGCTCCGTGTTGCCGGAGGACATAGGCAATGTCAGACAGCCCACCTTATGAGAGCCGCCGTGGAGACCGGCACCGCCGGTAAACAGACCGTAACCGTATCCGACCTGCACCACATCTTCTTTGGTGCCGCCTGCTGCCACAATGGCTCTGGCGCAGCAGTCCTCCCACAGATCCACATCGTGCTGGGTGTAGAAGGCCACCACACGCTTGCCGGTGGTACCGGAGGTGGAATGGATTCGGACACATTCGCTGAGGGGCTTGCCTCTCAGACCGTAGGGATAGGCATCCCGAAGATCGGCCTTGGACAGGAAGGGCAGCTTGTGCAGGTCATCAATGGACCGGATATCTGCAGGGGTAACGCCCTTTTCTTCCATTTTCTTCCGATAATAGGGTACATTGTCCCAGACATGCTGCACCTGCTTCACCAGACGCTCATTCTGGAGCTTGACCAATTCCTCACGGGGCATGGTCTCAATTTCGGGCTGATAATACTTTGCCATAGGTTACACTTCCTTTATGCTTC